>DASSXK010000269.1:0-6335 GCA_035703945.1 Ktedonobacteraceae bacterium
TGGTCTGGAGTGATGGCCAGCCCTATAACGCGGACGATGTGGATTTCACCTGGAAACTCTGGAATAATCCAAAGTTTGGTGCTCAGAGTACTGTTGGTTTTCCGTTGATTCAGAGCACAACAATCTCTGCCGACAAATTGACGATTACCTTCCATCTCTCGCAGCCATTTGCACCTTTTGCCAGCATCTGGACAGATGGTCTCTATGCGCCACTGCCGAAGCACCATTTCGCGAGCGTGGACCCTTCCAAAATTCTGAAATCCAGCGACAACCTGGATCCTCAGGTGACAAGCGGACCATTCACCATGAGTGAGAGCCGCCCCGGCGACCATTATACGATGGTGCGCAATCCTAAATACTACCAGGCCGCTCAGGGTCTGCCTTACCTGGATAAGTTTATCTTGAAGGTTGTATCGAGCGAAGATACTGTCTTGAAGGATCTGCAATCAGGAGCTGCCACCTCTTCCTGGTTCCTGGATGTAAGTAAGATCAGCGCCTATAAAGCGATTCCGAATTACACCGTTATCGCGAATCCGGCTGCTTCTAACTATGAGATGGCCGTCTTCAACTTTAAAAATCCGATTTTGGGTAAAGATCTGGAAGTGCGTAAAGCAATTGCGATGGCAATTGATCATCAAGCTTTGATTAGTACCGCTCGCCAGGGTCAGGCTGTGCCACTGTGTACTGACCATGGTAAAGCCTTCAATCCTGGTTATCAGGCGGATGCGGCCTGCCCCACATATGATCCTGCGGCTGCTAATAAGCTGTTGGACCAGGCCGGGTGGGTAAAAGGTTCCGATGGTTATCGTTCAAAGGGTGGCCAGAAGCTTGAGTTCATGTATACGACGACTTCTGGTAAGCCCTGGCGTCTTGCTGACGAAGAGCTGATTCAGGCAAACCTGAAGGCAATCGGTATCAAAATCAATATCAAAAACCTTCAGGCTAGTAGCTACTTTGGAACATTCTTGCCGAATGGTCAGCACGATATCGGCGAGTTTGAGAACTCTTATAACTACGATCCTGACGATGGTTCGATCCTTCAGTGCAACCAGATTCCGGTCAATGGCGCTGGTGGTCAGAACTACTCGTTCTATTGTAACAAGCAACTCGACAAGTTGGTGCTTGGTGAGCAGCAGTCTGGTGATCCAACGGCACGCCAGCAGTTCTTCAATCAAATTCACCAGGTCGAGCTGACAGATTACCCATTTGTTATCCTCTATAGCCCGACTGATCCTGGCGTCGCCAAGAACAGTGTTCACAATTATCTTCCAGGACCGCTCGGTGCTTCCGAGACGATCAATGTCTGGAAGTGGTGGTGTGATAACGGTACATGCTAAGGCATGTTCAGGCTCTAACCCTCGATTGAGGCGGTAAACATGTATGACCTCTGGTTGGATAGCTATCTCGATTGCTCAACCAGAGGTCTTTTGCTTATACGTCTACATTTGCCAGCTTGCCTGGTATCACGAATCAGTACAATGTATACTAGCTATTTAGAGATAGAAAATATCTGTAAATTGTTGACAGCAAGTTTATACAGTATGGTACACTGTGGCAAATGTTGAACGTCCTGAATATTTGCTTTTGGAGGCGTTTATGGGGCGATATATTATTCGGAGATTACTGCAAACAATTCCCCTATTGTTGTTACTTTCTATTTTCTTTTTCGTGTTGATTCATGCCTTGCCTGGTGGCCCGGAAAGAGTGCTGCAAAACCCCCACCTGGGGGCGGCAGGACAGGCTGCTTTGCGAGCCCGTTTTGGGTTGGATCAACCTCTGCCAATTCAATATGTACGCTGGGTTGGTAATATGTTGGTGGGCGATTTTGGAAACTCCTTTGCGGATAACCAGCCTGTTGCGGCGGTTTTGCAACAACGTTTTCCGAACACAGTGGAGTTATTTTCCGTGGCGTTGTTGCTGGCGTTAGTCCTGGCAGTTTTCCTGGGACTGGTTTCAGGTGTGAGGCAGAATTCTCTCACAGACTATACATTGACGGTTGTCTCTTATTTTGGAATCGCAATGCCAGCTTTTTTACTTGGCCTGTTCTTGCAAGATCTATTCGGTGTACAGTTGCACTGGTTGCCGACATCGGGAACTGAGACGCTGGGTATGAACTTTGATGCATTTAATTCATTCTATGATCATTTTCTGCATCTTCTCTTACCAATGGTTACACTTTCGATCCTCTTCATTGCCGGTTGGAGCCGCTACATGCGGTCCAGTACAATCGACGTGGTGAAGCAGGACTATATGCGAACCGCGCAGGCCAAAGGTGTGAGCCCGACTGCTATGTTGCTGCGACATGCGCTGCGTAACGCAATCATCCCTTTAATTACGATTGTGGCCCTGGATTTTGGCCAGATCGCTGGTGGTGCAACGATCACCGAAGGGATTTTTGCCTGGCCAGGAATGGGATCGCTTTTTCTCGATTCACTCGATAAGCGCGACTATCCGGTTTTGCTGGCAATTTTGTTGATTAGCGCGGTTTTCGTAATTACATTTAATATCATTGCTGATATTTTGTATGCGGTGGTAGATCCACGTATTCGCTATAGCTAAGACGCTTCATCCTATGAAGGAGGCTTCAATTGGATATAACTAACTCGCTGGATATCTCCCAGGAAGAGATCGAACCCTTTTTAGATGAAACAACAGCCCTGGATCAGCAACGCCGAAGCCAGCTTCGCATCATCTTTGATCGATTTGTTCGCAATAAGGTTGCGATTGTTGGGGCTTGTTTCTTGATTTTTATGGTTGTGCTCTGCTTCCTGGGGCCCCTGGTGACCGGACATAATCAGCCTGATGTGACACATCCACTGGATTCATTAAAGCCACCTTCGGCAGCGTATCCTCTGGGAACAGACCTGATTGGACATGATCAGTTTGCACGCGTGATGTATGGTGGTCGCCTATCACTGCTGGTCGGTCTTGGCTCAATGTTGGTAGCTGTATTTTTCGGCGTGACACTTGGGGCCTTTGCTGGTTTTTATGGCGGCCTGATCGATAATATCCTGATGCGTGTAACCGATATCGCTCTGGCGGTTCCGGCTTACCTGCTTTTGTTTCTGTTGTCGATTGCCTATTCCGATGGTTCGCCGCTCAGCATCATCCTTTTAATCTCAGTCTTGTCCTGGACATATACTGCTCGTCTGGTTCGTGGAGAATTCCTGGCCTTACGCGAACGGGAATATGTCCTGGCTGCGCGGACAATTGGGGCACGTGGATTGCGTTTGATGTTCCGGCATATTCTTCCGAATGCGGCGGGGCCGATTATTGTGAACGCGACGTTGTTGATCGGAGCAAATATCATTTTTGAGTCTGTCTTGAGCTACTTCGGTTTTGGCTTGCAACCCCCGGCTGCAAGTTGGGGCAATATGGTAGCTGATGGCAAGGGCTTACTTGATGTGGCGCCCTGGATGGTTATTGCCCCTGGTCTGCTGATCTTCCTGACAGTTTTGAGCAGCAACCTGGTTGGTGATGGACTGCGAGATGCGCTCGATCCCCGCATGACGGAACGTTAAGGCAGGTTAAAAGGAGCAACGAAATTGGGAGAATATCTGCTGGAAGTGCAGGATCTTAAGACGTACTTCAAAGCCAGGGCTGGCAAAGTACGTGCTGTCGATGGAGTGAATTTTTCCATTCGGCCCGGAGAACGACTAGGTATTGTTGGTGAGAGTGGTTGTGGAAAAAGCGTGACCGCGCTCTCGATCATGCGTTTAATTCCCCAACCACCGGGAATTTACGCTGGCGGCAGCATTCTGTTTGATGATAATGATTTGTTGGATATGCCTGAGAGCGGGTTACGCAAGATCAGGGGCAGTCAGATTGGCATGATTTTTCAGGACCCGATGACGTGTCTGAATCCCACTATGACGGTTGGGGATCAGATCGCGGAAGGGTTACGCATTCATCTCAAGCTGAAGAAAGATGAAGCTCATCAGCGTGCAATTGCCTTGCTGGAGCAGGTTGGAATTCCAGCGGCGGCCGAGCGTGTCGATTCCTATCCTCACCAATTTAGCGGCGGAATGCGCCAGCGCGTGATGATTGCAACGGCTCTGGCCTGCAATCCCAAACTCTTGATCGCGGACGAGCCAACTACCGCCCTGGATGTGACGGTTCAGGCCCAGATTCTGGATCTGATGAATGCTGTCTGCCAGGACTTCAAGACAGCTTTGATTCTTATCACACATGATCTTGGGGTTGTGGCAGGTATGACCGATCGCGTCGTTGTGATGTATGCCGGAAAAGTCATGGAAGAGGCTACGACCGAAGAGCTCTTCGCCAATCCATGCCATCCCTACACACTGGGCCTGCTGGCATCGGTTCCGCGTCTGGATGAGCAGCGTATTCATGAGCTGGCAACGATTGAGGGAACTCCCCCCGATCTTTTGAATCCTCCTTCTGGTTGTCCTTTTATGCCCCGCTGTGCTTTTGCGCGTAAAGCTTGCCGAGAGATGCCGCCGCTGGCTCCAGTGACAGGCAATTCAACTCATTTGAAAGCTTGCTGGGTCGATGTAACCGATCCTAAAGAACAGGCCTATGCCGCAAAACGTAAGCAGATGCGTCAGGATGCGATGAAAGCTGCTTTGGAGCAGAGTGCCGCTGATACGCTGGGTGTAAAGGAGTCAACGTGATATGGTAGAAACGCAGGTCGGAACCGAAACCCTGGTGGATGTGCGAGATCTGGTAATGCATTTTCCAATTACACAGGGAATTGTTTTTCAGCGCACCATTGGCCAGGTACGTGCCGTCGATGGGATTAGTTTTAGTATTCAAAAGGGTCAGACGTTGGGATTGGTGGGGGAGAGCGGTTCAGGTAAAACGACGATTGGTCGGACAATTATTCGTCTCTATAAGCCAACTTCGGGCGAAATATTGTTTAAGAACCAGGATATGGCAAAGATGCATGGCGAACCATTACGCCAGGTGCGTCAGCAGGTGCAGATGGTCTTCCAGGACCCATATGCCTCGCTGAATCCTCGCTATACAATTGGGTCACTGGTTTCTGAGCCGATGTTCATCTACAAAACTGGTTCGGCGAAAGAGATTCGTGAGCGAACGGTTGATCTGCTCAAGGTTGTTGGTTTGCGACCAGAATTTATCGATCGTTATCCACATGAATTTAGTGGGGGGCAGCGACAGCGTATCGCGGTGGCGCGTGCTCTCTCAATCAATCCCGAATTTATTGTCGCGGACGAACCTGTATCGGCGTTGGATGTTTCGGTGCGTGCGCAGGTGCTTAATCTGTTGCGCCGCCTCCAAAGCCAGTTTAATCTCACGTACTTATTTATTTCGCACGACTTGAGCGTGGTTCGCCATATGGCGGACCGGATTGCTGTGATGTACCTTGGTAAGATTGTGGAGATCTCGGATCGTGAGGAGCTTTACACCTCCCCGAAACATCCTTATACCTCGGCCCTGCTGTCAGCCGTGCCGATTCCCGATCCGCAGATTGAGAAGAAGCGCCGCCGCGTAATTTTGTCGGGCGATCTGCCAAGCCCGATTAATATTCCCAAGGGGTGTCGTTTCCACACACGCTGCCCCATGGCTCAACAGATTTGTCGAGAAGTTGAGCCAGCGTTTGAGAAGAAGGATGGTCGCGAGCATTATGCCGCTTGCCACTTCTCTGATAAAGTAAATCCAGCCGTGAAATAGCGCTCGAAAGCCACGAAGAGAGATCTTCGTGGCTTTCATTGTAACAGTTGACACATTTTATGCCTGAGTTGTATGCTGCTCTTAAGCATGAGGCTTTCGAGAGCTTCATTAGATTTACAATGTATAAGGCGTACATTGTGTTTTTAAAGGGACGCAGTATGAGACAGTTTATGCGTGGCAGAGCGTCATTGCTCATGATCGTGCTCTCACTGATCGGGGTCGGAATTTCTATTTATCTGACTTCGGTCCATTATGAAAATGTTCCCCTGGTTTGCTCCAACACAGGGCTGATAGATTGCTCACGGGTGCTTTCCAGTGCGTATTCGACCGTGCCGGGCACAACGGTTCCTATCAGTGTACCTGGTCTGGCCTGGTGCCTGGTTGCGGGGGCGCTGGCTTTCTCCGTCTGGAAATTTGGCTCGGACTATTCCTGGCCACGGGTCGCGCAGCTTGTTTGGACGGTAGTTGGGATCGCAACGGTCCTCTATCTTGTATTTGTCGAAATCGTGAAGCTGCACACAATCTGTGCCTGGTGTACAGGCCTGCATGTGATTATCCTGATCATGCTGATTGTGGCGCTGTTACAATTGCAAAATGGTGAAGATGACCTGGATTATGCAGATGAAGAAGAGACTGATGCTGCGATCATAGATCGGAGCCAGGATCGGGCACCTGTAAAA
>DASSXK010000298.1:0-23624 GCA_035703945.1 Ktedonobacteraceae bacterium
GCATTCATTGAAGCAAGTGAGACGATGTGCCTATAATAAAAGGTACGTTTGTACAACTAGACCAGATGGAGGCCATCGATGACGATGAAGCGCACTATTACCGTAACCGTGAACGGTCAACCGCATCAATCTGAAGTTGAACCCCGTACCTTATTGGTGCATTATTTACGTGAGACTCTCGACCTCACCGGGACCCATATCGGTTGTGACACCTCGCAATGTGGAGCCTGCACAGTTCTCCTCAATGGCGAATCGGTGAAATCTTGCACCATGCTTGCCGTTCAGGCCGATGGGAGTGAAGTCACAACGATTGAAGGTCTGGCCCCCGAGGGAAGTCTGCATCCTATTCAAGAAGGATTTTGGGAAAAGCACGGCCTGCAATGCGGTTTCTGTACCCCTGGCATGATTATGGCCAGTCATCAACTGCTCAAGCATAATCCCAACCCGACCGAAACTGAAATTCGTAAGGGTCTTGAGGGCAACATTTGCCGCTGCACCGGCTACCAGAACATTGTTAAAGCAGTCCAACATGCTGCTGAGCAGATGCGGACAGGCGCCAGCGAACCCGTTAGCGCAGGTGATTAGCAAGCCATGCACTTCGCTGACTGAAGGCGCTTGAGAAGCCTGCGGCATTGTTGCTAGCATTATCTCAAGCGGGGTGCTTCCAACGCTGCCTGCTTGGAAAGCGTTCAGAAGGCGCGAGAGCGCCGTTGCGAAGTGTCTTGTCATGGTAAGTCTGTTACACTGGAAATAAAGTCGCCCCTGTAATATTTTCCCAGTCTCCTTTTGCTTCTCTGTTTGAGAAAGGATAGGTACGCTATGGGTATTGCAGCCCTTGTTGGCTCGCCGATTAAACGGCGCGAAGACCCCCGGCTTATTACTGGTCAGGCAACCTACATTGATGACATCAAGCTTGTTGGGATGCTGCATATGGCCGTGTTGCGTAGCCCCTATGGCCACGCCCGAATCAATAGTATTGACGTTGAAGCAGCTCGCAAGCTTCCTGGTGTGCATGCCGTCTACACTGCGAAGGATCTTAATGGTGTCGTTGGGAAGGTTCCTGTCGCGGCCCCTTTGCCTCCCCATATCACAGAAGGCATGGGACGACGCGGACCCCTGGCCGAAGGTAAGGTTCGCTTCTACGGCGATCCTGTTGCGGTTGTAGTTGCCGAAGATCGCTATATTGCTCGCGATGCAACCGACCTGATCGAAGTTGATTACGAGCCGCTGCCAGCGATTACCGATGTCGAAAAAGCCATGCAGCCCGATGCACCTCTACTGTATGAAGAATTTGGAACGAACGTTGGTTTGCCGATCCATCCACCGACCGAAGATATCGAAAAGATTTTTGCCGACACTGTGGCGAACGGTGGCGTCGTTGTCAAGGGTCGCCTGGTAAACCAGCGCCTGGCACCGGCTGCGATGGAAACACGCGGCGTCGTTGCCGAGTTCCGCAAAGTTGATAAATCTCTGACGGTCTGGAGCTCTTCGCAGATTCCGCACCTGCTTCGTAACTATCTCGCTGAACAAATGGGCTTGCCTCAGCACCAGGTTCGGGTGATTGTGCCTGAGGTTGGTGGTGGTTTCGGCTCAAAGCTTAATATTTACCCTGAAGAGGCCCTGGCAGCGTATGCTGCTATCAAGACCGGCCGACCTGTGAAATGGATCGAAGATCGCAGCGAAAACTTCGCGGCCACGATTCATGGACGCGGCCAGGTGAACTATGTTGAGGCTGCCGCCGATAAAGATGGTAAAATTCAGGGATTGAAGGTCCAGGTTATTTCAGATCTGGGGGCCTACCTGCAATTCTTTACCGATGTTATTGCGATTGCCTTTACAATGCCGATGGTGAGCGGTTGTTATGATATTCCAGCAATCTATTGTAGCTGTGATATCGTCTTCACCAATAAAGCGCCGACTGATGCCTATCGTGGTGCTGGTCGCCCAGAGGCGACCTATGTTGCTGAACGGGCCATCGACCTGGTTGCGCGTGAGCTAAAGAAAGATCCGGCGGATGTGCGTAGGGTAAACTTCATCAAGCCCGAGCAATTCCCCCACAAGGTCGCGACAGGTGCGGTCTATGATACTGGTAACTATGCGGTGGCCCTGGACAAGGCTCTGGAACTTGCTAACTACCGTGGCCTGCGCCAGGAGCAGGAGCAAAAACGCGCCGCTGGCAAATTGATGGGTATTGGCATCTCCTCCTATGTCGAGATCTGTGGCCTGGGTCCTAAAGGCTCGGCCCCCTTTGGCACCTATGAGAGCGCCCGTGTGCGTGTCGAGCAGTCTGGTACCGTCATGGTATATACTGGCTCCTCTCCACATGGTCAGGGCGAAGAGACAACCTTTACGCAACTTGTTGGCGATGAATTCGGGATTCCTGCTGAGAGCGTCATCGTTCTACACGGCGACACAGATTCCACACCAGAAGGACGCGGCACTTACGGTAGCCGTGGTACAGCCGTTGGTGGGACCGCAGTCTTCAATGCCGTCCAGAAGCTGAAGGAAAAGATGAAGCTGGTGGCATCGCATATGTTGGAGGCCAGCGTCTCTGATGTTGAGCTTGAAGACGGAAAATTCTATGTTACAGGCTCTCCTCAGAAGTCGGTGACATTCGTTGAAGTTGCTTCGACTGCGAACCTGTCTAATACACTGGCGGCGGGTATCGAACCGGGTCTGGAAGCGACCAGCTTCTTTGAGCCGTCAGCCTGTACCTTCCCCTTTGGCACACATATCTGTGTTGTCGAAATCGATAAAGATACAGGCGAGGCCGAGTTGACGAAATACTACGCCGTCGATGACTGTGGTCGCCAGCTCAATCCGATGATTGTGCAGGGGCAGATTCATGGTGGAATTGCCCAGGGTGTAGGCCAGGCGATGTTTGAGAGTGTGGTCTACGACGATGATGGTCAGTTGCTGACCAGCTCCTTCATGGACTACGCAATGCCGATGTCGTTTGAATTCCCACAATTTGAGCTTGATCACACGGTCACTCCAACCCCGATTAACCCGATGGGTGTCAAGGGTGTTGGTGAAGCTGGCACGATTGGATCAACGCCAGCAGTTACTGCGGCGGTCGCGGATGCCCTGGGTGTTGCCCATGTTGATATGCCGTACCTGCCTGAGAAGCTCTGGAAAGTCATAAATCACAGCTAAATTAAAGGAGAAAGTGGAATGTCTATTCCAGCAGCATTTGATTATCACAGTGCGACGTCGGTGGATGAGGCGATCTCGCTTCTTCAGCAATATGGAGACGACGCTAAACTCCTGGCAGGCGGTCACAGCCTGCTCCCGACGATGAAGCTGCGCCTGGCTCAGCCTGCACATCTGATCGATCTGGGGCGGATTTCGAATCTTTCCTATATTCGTGAAGATGGCGGGAACATCGTCGTTGGCGCGATGACAACCTATGCCACGATTGAGCGTTCAGATCTCCTGCGTCAGCAGTATCCGATGCTGGTTGAGGGGGTGGGAACGATTGGCGATCCACAGGTTCGCAACCGGGGCACGATTGGGGGTAGCGTTGCTCACTCCGATCCT
The DNA here is from genome assembly GCA_035703945.1 of Ktedonobacteraceae bacterium. Lineage (GTDB taxonomy): Bacteria > Chloroflexota > Ktedonobacteria > Ktedonobacterales > Ktedonobacteraceae > DASSXK01. Next base: position 3,541 of record DASSXK010000298.1, read on the forward strand.
TCGGCCGATATGCCTGGCATGGTTTTGGCCTTGAAAGCCGATATGGTTGTTCGTGGTCCTGAAGGTGAGCGTGTCATCAAGGCCGATGATTTCTTCGTCGACATGATGGAGACCGCTTTGAAGCCGAACGAGGTTTTGACCGAACTGCGTTTTGCTTCACGTGCTGCTCGCTCTGGAAGCGCCTATAGTAAGCTGGCAAACCGGGCCTCGCATTACGCTCTGGCCGGCTGCGCGGCTGTGATTACGCTTGGTGATGATGGAAATTGTGCCTCTGCCAGCGTCGTCATTACCGGCGCTTCAACCAGGGCCATGCGGGCTACAAGCGTTGAGCAGGCACTCGTCGGCAAGAAACTGGATGAGGCCGCCGTGACGGCTGCTGCCAGCCATGCTGCCGATGGCCTGGAGCTGGTAGAAGATATTCATGGATCGAAACAGTATCGGGCGCAGATGACAACTGTCATGGCGAAGCGCGCGATTCTGAAAGCCCTGTCACGTATCTAAGCAGATCTGAGCTGGTCTATACTGGCTTAACACTGCACCTTTACTGAAGGCGAATACGCTCCATCCTGCATTCCTCGATCGGGACGTAAGGATGGAGTGGGTTCGCCCCTCATTATTTTTGTACCGTTTCAATTTGGATTTTTCAAAATTTTGTAAGGACATATTGCGATGCGAGATATACGGATAAAGCGTTGGGCGCATACCCTGGTTCATTATTCTCTCTCTGTCAAACCAGGCGACCTGGTGGCGATTCATGGGACTTCTCTGGCTGCTCCACTGATTGAGGCGGTCTACCATGAGATTTTGGAAGTGGGTGCTCACCCACTTCCTGTAATTGAATTGGAAAGTTTGGAAGAGATTCTTTTGAAGGAAGGGAACGATGAGCAGTTAACGATGCCCTCGCCGATTTCAGAAGCATTGTCGCAGCGCATCGATGCTCGTCTGTTTATCTCTTCACGCAGCAATCCTAAATCCCTATCGTCAGTTTCACCTTCGCGGATGGCTTTGCGGCGTGAGGCGGCCCGTGAGATCGGTCGCACTTTCCGGAAGCGGGAGCAGGCTGGCGCGTACCGCTGGTGCGGAACTCTTTATCCGACCACCGGCTTCGCCCAGGATGCGGATATGTCGCTGCGCGAATTTGAAGAATTCGTCTTTGATGTCTGTTTCTTGAATGATCCCAACCCGATTGATCGTTGGAAAGAACTGGCTGCGCGGCAACAGAAGCTTGTGGATTGGCTGGTTGGTCATAAGCAGGTCCATATCAAAGGTGAGCATACTGATCTGAAGCTTTCAGTTGATGGCCGCATTTTCATCAATAGCGATGGCAAAAGGAACTTCCCGAGCGGCGAGTTTTTTACGAGCCCCGTCGAGAATAGCGCCAATGGCGTGATTCACTTCGATATTCCTTCATCCTACGATGGACGCACGATCGAGGGAGTGCGACTGGTCTTTAAGGATGGCAAGGTGACTGAGGCCAGTGCGCGCCAGGGAAATTCCTATCTACAACAGATGCTGGAGGTTGATGAGGGGGCTCGTCGCCTGGGTGAGTTTGCCTTTGGCAACAATCGCCATATTCAGCGCGGTACCAAGAATATCCTGTTTGATGAGAAGATTGGTGGCACTGTCCATCTCGCCCTGGGTGCTTGCTATCCTGAAACGGGTGGTCTCAACCAATCCGGTATCCACTGGGATATGGTCTGTGATCTTCGTCATCAGGGCGAGGTCTGGGTTGATGATGTGCTGTTCTTGAAAAACGGCGAATTCAAGGTTTAGCCACACTCGGACAAAAAAGTCCAGTTGTGATACAATTTTTTCAAAGCATATAAGATTTGTTTAGTGAATTAGCATCTATGTATCGTCTCAAACCAGAGCGTTTGAGACGAGCATAGTATTGTCGATCGTTGCTATCGAGATAAATGCTAGTAGTACTGGAGGCCCTCATTGGAGCAGGAACCGCAAGCCCTGACAACTTTCACTACAATAGAAGACGTTCAGCGGGCGATGTTTGCCCAGCAGTATATTGCCGACCGTAGCCTGGCAACCGCCGTGTTCCTCGCTTTGAAGCGCCGCAAGCCGTTGCTTCTGGAAGGGGAGCCGGGCGTTGGGAAGACTGAGGTTGCTAAAGTGCTGGCTTCGCTGCTCGGCACGCAACTGATCCGTTTGCAATGCTACGAAGGGATTGATATCAGCACGGCGGTGTATGAGTGGAACTATACCCGCCAGATGCTGCATATTCGCATGTCCGAGGCCGAACACCTGAGTCACAAGGAAGAACTGCAAGAGATCTTTGGCCCGGAGTTTTTAATGAAACGACCACTCCTGCAAGCAATCGATGATAATAATGCCCTCCCTCCGGTGTTGCTGATCGACGAATTGGATCGCAGCGATGAAGAGTTTGAGGCCTATCTGCTGGAACTGCTCTCGGATTTTCAGATTACGATTCCTGAGATTGGCACAATTAAAGCCAAAGAGCCGCCGCTGGTCATTATTACCTCTAACAGGACCCGCGAGATTCACGATGCCCTGAGACGGCGCTGCCTCTACTACTGGATCGATTTCCCAACTCTTGAGAAAGAATACTCGATTGTAATGGCGCGTATGCCTGAAGTGTCTGAATCGCTGGCAAAACAGGTTTGTTACTTCGTGCGTGAACTGCGTAGTCAGGATCTCTTTAAATCGCCTGGGGTGGCTGAAACCCTGGATTGGCTCAGCTCGCTGCTGACACTTGATCAGCTTGAGCTGGTAGAAGGCCCCGTACGCGATACCCTGGGGGCACTGTTGAAGTATCAGGATGACATTTTGAAAGTTGGTGGCAACGACCTGACCAGGATGTTGCAGAAGGCCAAAGGAGCGTAAGGTATGACGATGCCTTCTCCCCAGCCCACCGAACCCACTCGTCCGAGCCTGGAAGAAACCTTTGCGGCTGATCCTCTAACTCCGATTGAGGGTGAACGCGGCGAACGTTTGCTATATCGTCTGACGGAATTTGGTCGCTTGCTCTGGGAGTCCGGAATTGATGTTGGGCCGGGTCGGATGCTGGATCTGGTTGAAACGCTTCCGGCGATTGAAGTAACCAATTCTGAGGATTTCTATAACACGCTGAAATGCAGTTTGCTGGCGCACCATGAGCAGGAGCCGCTTTTCGATCAGCTCTATAACTACTATTGGTTTGTACGTGATCGCAAACAGAAACAGCCGTCCGATCAGGCCTCCAATAAAGCCAAGACAAAGGATCGCCCGTTGCGCCTGCCGCCTTCGGAGCGTAAGCGACTGGCGGAGCATCTGAATTCCAGCGAGCAGCGTCAGGAAATGCGTACGATGATGCGCGAATCCGATCGGCGTCGTCAGTCCCAGGAGCGACAGGATAGGGAGCAGGACGAAGCCGATCCACAGGGGCTTGCATACAGTGCTCTGGAGATGTTGCGCAAAAAGGACTTCGAAGCCTTCTCCTGGGAGGAGATGCAGGAGGCCAAGCGTTTAATGTCCGAGATGCACTGGCACCTGGGACTGCGGCCAACCCACCGTAAGGTTGCGGCCCGCGCTGGCTCGTATCCCGATATGCGCCGGATTATTCGTCGCAATCTCAAGCATGGCGCGGAGATGATCGAGCTGACCTGGCGTAAGACCCGCTACAAGCCACGGCCGCTGGTGATCATCTGCGATATTAGCGGCTCAATGAGCCTCTATTCTCGGATCTTGCTGCATTTTATTCATACCATTTCGACGGGTCTTTTGAATGTAGAAGCCTTTGTCTTTGGAACGAGATTGACCTGCATCACGCGACAGTTGAAGCGTAAGGATGTGGATGACGCCGTCCGCGATGTCTCCAAGTCCGTGCAGGATTGGTCCGGAGGGACACGCATCGGGGATGCTCTGCATTACTTTAACCAGCATTGGTCCAGGCGGGTGTTGGGACGGGGTGCGGTCGTGCTGCTGATCAGCGATGGCTGGGATCGAGGAGAGCCGGGGACATTGGCGGTCGAGATGGATCGTTTGCAACATAGTTGCCATCGCCTGATCTGGCTGAATCCCTTGCTTGGCTCGCCAGAATACCGCCCGCTTACTATTGGAATGAAAACAGCGCTTCCCTTTATTGACAACTTTTTACCTGCACACAATCTTGATAGTCTGATCGAACTGGGCAAATTGCTGCAAACCATCGATGATAGCCGTCCGGTGCGCAGCGTTGGTGCCAGGCGGCAAGCCGTGGCAGCCTGGATAAAACGTAACTAAACGTGCTTCCTTCCCATGTGGATTGTGTGTTCTTCAGAATGATCGATGTTGTACTGTGATATAGAATGGTATGTGATATTTTACCCGTGTGAGATATCCGTAAAAGGAGAAGGACATGCTTGACGTATTACCTGATATCGAAAACTGGCGCGAGAAGGGCGAGCGTGTGGCGCTGGCAACCGTTGTAAGAATGTATGGATCAGCTCCCAGACAACCTGGCGCGAAGCTGGCTGTCAGTGAAAAAGGCGAACTGTCTGGCTCGGTGAGCGGTGGCTGTGTTGAGCCGGCGGTTGTCCATGCCGCGATGGAGGTGATCAAGTCTGGTCAGCCTCAGATGCTGGAGTTTGGGATTACCGAAGAGCAGAATGTGGAGAAGATCGGACTCTCCTGCGGCGGCACAATCCATGTTTTTGTGGAGCGCTTGGATTGGTAGCTTTGTGTGCTGTGCAGGGGTGAGAGCTCTGTTACGAATTGGCTTTTAATAATGTAGCGTGGAGCAGGTTGTTGAAAGAACGGAATTACGATTATGGGTGAACTATACGATCTCTTGAAGGTCCGCCTGGAGGCTCAGCAAGGTGTGTCGCAGGCGCTGGTCGTTCGTGGTCCTGAATTCGTTGGTAGTAGATTGTTAATCGTTCCGGGCCAGGCCCCGCATGGGAGCACCGGCGATCCTGAACTGGATAAACTGGTGATTCCCGATGCGGAGCGAGCGATCTGGAATGGGGCTGCATTCACGCGTAAATATAGCCCTGGCGAGGGAACATCCGTCCGCGAGTTTGAGGTTTTTATCGAGGGCTTTCCTCCTCCACCAACCCTGATTATCGTTGGGGCCGGCCATATCGCGATTCCTTTGACGGTGTTTGCTAAAACCCTGAATTATCGGGTCGTTGTAGTCGATGCGCGCGCGGCCTTCGCGACCCGTGAACGCTTCCCCATGGCCGATGAAATTATTGTAGAGTGGCCAGACGAGGTTCTGGAGCGGATTGGCCTCAATCCTTCAACCTCTATCGCGGTCTTGACGCATGATCCCAAGTTTGACGAGCCGACCTTGAAGGTGGTCCTATCGCACGAAGTCGGTTATGTCGGGGCGATTGGGAGCCGTAAAACAGGCGAAGAGCGCAGCGAGCGCCTACGTAAGCAAGGGATTACAGATGAGCAGCTTGCCCGCTTACACGGCCCGATTGGCTTAGATATTGGCGCGAAGGTACCTGAAGAGATTGCACTGGCCATTATGGGGGAGATTGTCGCAACCCGCTATGGCAAGGACCGTAACGGCGTTTTTCGCGCATCATAAGCTTCAGAGTGTAACTTATAGAGTCCTCAAACGTTTAATATTTTATAGTACAAGATTTGCCAGTGTTGTGGTTGAGGTGGTTTTTAGTGAGCGGAGGAAGCGAGGCTTCAGGGCAGATCGTATATGGTGGTACTACTTATAACTTCTGGGTTCAGACATATAAACAGAACCGGATTTATAAATCAGACATCATAAAATAACAAAGACAAGAAGGACTCTTTATGAACGATTATCCTTATAATGCAGATAACGAAGGCAATCGTCCACCTTCCAATAATCCGGATGGAAGGTTGTTTCTTGGAGGCGATGCCAGCCGAAGACAGCATCAAAATCAACCTCAGCCGGGGCAGCATGCTCCTTATCAGGGATCTCAGCCCCCGCAGGGGCCGTCATATCCTAATCCAGGACAACAACCTGTTCCTGGTCAGCAAGGGTATTATCAGCAGCATAATATGGGACCAGGAGGTACTCCTGGTTATATGGGTCCAAAGCCGCGTGGAGCACGCCCTCGCAACTATCGCTTGATGGGATGTTTGACGGGCCTGGCTCTGCTTTGTATTCTTGGCATCTTGTTTGTCGCTGCGGTTCAGAAGGCCTCGGCCTTTGGCTCCGCAATTTCAAACCAGGCTCCATTCAGCACACAGACCAATTACATGAATACCAGTGATCGTGTCAATATCCTGGTGATGGGCTTTGGTGGAACGGGTCATGATGGGGCCTACCTGACAGACTCGATGGTTGTGATGAGTATTATTCCTTCCACACAGCATACGACCCTGATTTCGGTCCCGCGTGACCTCTGGGTCCAGGTTCCCTCTGGCTCGGGCAACTATAGCAAGATTAACGCTACCTATTCGGTTGCCTCAAATAACGGCCAGAATCCGGTCGCTGGAGGTGATGCCGCCGCTAAAAAAGTGTCGGAGATTATCGGCCTGAACGTGCAGTACTGGATGACGATTAACTTCGCAGGCTTCCGCGAATTAATCAATTCCATTGGTGGTATCGATGTCAATGTGCCTCACTCGTTTTCGTCGCTTTACCCTAAAAACGATGACCCGGCGATTGATGCCGGTTGGAAGACCGTTTCCTTCAAGAAGGGTATGACGCATATGAACGGTGAGACCGCGATTGAATATTCGCGTGCCCGCCACTCCACGGACCCGGTTGAGGGTACCGACTTTGCTCGCTCGGCTCGCCAGATGATTATTATCAAGACAACGATGAGCAAATTGAAGCAGCCTACGACCTGGCCCAGCCTTTTAAATGCCACGAATGCTCTGCAACATACGATCTTCAGCGACCTTTCGCTGGCTGATCTTGGCCAATTCGGGCTTAAGATGGACCTCAATTCCGCTCATCGAATTGGAATCAGCGACCAGAATGTTCTGGAAGATCAGGTTTCGGCAAATGGTCAGGATATTCTGACGGCAAAGAGTGGTGACTGGAAGGGAATCATTTCCTACGTCCAGCAAAATTTGTACAACTAAAGTTTTTTGGGGAAAACATGTCGCAGCGAGATCAGCGGCTTATCGGTGATGTCTATCACATCGGTCAGGTCATCTCTGAATCACCGATGTTAATGACAGCTACCGCTCATAATCGGAATACCAATGAGATCGTAGGGCTTCTTTTGCTGAATCTCCCTCCGCAACTGGAGTATTCCGAGATCACACGGTTGCTTGAGAAGCTGGAGCCGCGTCGTCAGGTGGTTTCTCCCCATCTTTTGAAAATTCATGATTGGGGTATCGAGGACCAGCGCATTTTTATTGTGACAGATCCACCACGCGGTACCAGCCTACGTTATGTCCTCGATACAGAAGATGTGTCGCTGGCGCGTAGTTTGGATGTCGTTTCGCAGGTGCTTCAGGGCCTCGTCAGCCTTGAAGCGGCGCAAATATTTGCGGTAGACCTGCGGCCGACCCTGATTACGATCGATGAGGTGTCGATGGTTGACCGGGTTCAGATTGATGATCTCGGTCTCCAAGCCATATTAAATGAGATAGGGTATCTTGAAACGCGAGACCAGGCTTCCCTGGCCTATCGCGATCCCCGTTATGCCGCCCCTGAGCAAATCGATGGCTCCTCAATCGGACCCTCCAGCGCGGTTTATCAGGTTGGGTTGTTGTTGTTTGAATTGGTGACGGGACGCCAGCCTTTTGTGGGGAAGGATGATGCCGAAACTGGCGTCATGCAGCGTTTTCAAACTGCACCACTTCTTAAAACATATAAGCATGATGTTCCACTGGCCTGGCAAGCGGTGCTGCAACAGGCTCTGGCAAAAGACCCTTCGGCCCGCTATCCAGATGCCGCTGCCTTTCTGGCTGCCCTGGATGCGCTCAGAGTCGAACAAACAATCCCGCTTGAGACGATCAAGACGATCATTGATTCAAACACGCTGCTTATTCCCTCGCCTGTCTCTGGATCGGGGGCAGATTTCACCCGTGAGATAACCGTCATTACAGAGCATGTCCCCGTGACTCCTCAGGGAACGCATGTGGATATGAACCTGCGCCGCGAGGACCCGATTTTTATTGCTCCCGTCGAGGAGGGAGTCTATGCCTACCTGTACGTCGTCGATGCACCTGAAGATCAGCCACCTCTGGCCTTAAAGCAGAAAAGTGCCGTGCTTGGTCGCCTTGATCCTAAACGCAAGATCTCCCCAGATCTCGATCTTGCCCCGTTCGATCCCCGCATGACGATTTCGCGTCAACATGCCCGCATCCGTTTTGAGGACTCACTTTTTTATCTTGAAGATCTCAAAAGTCGCAATAAGACGCGCCTGGGATCGCTAACCCTCCAACCTTTCACGCCGGTACTGCTTCAACATGGAGATATTGTACGGCTTGGATCGGTCCACCTGATTTTCAGGCTCCCAGGCGTGCGAGACCTGCCTAAATTTTCAAAAGAAATCTAATCGGCCTGATCGAGCAGGTCCACAATATGCCTGACGCGTATCTTTGAGCCAGCCTCTTGCAGTCCCGCTTGCAATTGCAGGTGACAGCCGGGATTAGCCGTCACGACAACGTCTGCGCCGGTTGCGATGATACGTTCAATTTTTCGTTGTTGCAAGCGGCGTGACATTTCTGGTTGTGTCAGATTATAAATGCCCGCGCTACCGCAGCAGAGGGCCGATTCCTGCATCTCTCGCAGTTCGATCCCTGGAAGGGAGCGCAGAAGCTGGCGTGGCTCCTGGCGAATCCGTTGGGCATGAACCAGGTGGCAAGGTTCCTGATAGGTGACTTTTAGCGGCTCTTTTCCTTTCCTGAGAGCGGCCGATTGTGGGCGGTGAGCAAGGAACTCGCTGACATCGCGTACTTTCCTGCTGAATGTCGTGGCCCGTTCAGCATAGTCTGAATCATCCTTCAACAGGTGAGCGTATTCTTTGAGGGCCGCGCCACAGCCAGCGGCATTGATGATGATCGCCTCATCTCCGCTCTCTTCGAAGGCCGCAATATTCTGGCGAGCCATTTTACGGGCTTCATCCATATCGCCAGCATGGATTGTGAGGGCACCACAGCAGCCCTGACCCTGAGGCAGGGTTACATCGCAGCCAGCTCGGTTCAGAACCCGAATTGTGGCGCGATCTGTCTCCGCGAAAGCTGTTGACATAATACATCCGGCGAACAGAGCCACGCGTGTAGGTGTCTGCTCGGCTGTCGTGACTGGATATTCCTGGTTGGCAGGAATCAGAAAAGCGGCAGGCATGTCTGGCAGCAAACGTTCCATCTTCTCCATTCGTAGCAATGTGAGAATTCCCAGTTTGCGAGCCAGGAAGCGCAGCCCGGAGCGTTGATAGAGGCGCAAGAGTCGGCTGAACGAGCGAAAAAAGCTCATATCTCCAAACAGGCGTTGAAAGATCAGCCGCCGGAAAGCCTGTCGGAGCGGGTTGCCTGGTCTGGCTCGTTCGATCTGCGTGCGAGCCGATTCTACCAGTTTGCCATATTGTACGCCCGAGGGGCAGGCCGCTTCGCAGGCGCGACAATCGAGGCATTGATACATCTGGTGCCTAAAACCGGGGTCGGTCAGGCTGAGTTCGCCTGCCGCGACGGCCTCGATCAGGTGGATACGTCCGCGTGGGGATGAGGTTTCAGTCAGGGTTTCCAGGTAGGTCGGGCAATGGGGTAAGCAAAGTCCACAGCGCACACAACTCTGAAAAATAGCGCTTTCGGGAATATCCGCGCCTGAAAAACTGCGTTTGGTTGCTGTCGAATGGAGAAGTGGCAATGGGATGCCCATCTGGAAGCCTGCTTTCTATTGTGAATTGTCTTGAAATGGCAATCTGTAAGATCTGGCAAGAGCTCTCTTATGGCAGATTATACTGCATTCTTGCAAGGTTGTGGCTTAGAGGGATCTCTTGCGGGCTTTCTAATTTGCTGAGTTTGTAGCGTGAATGGACCAGGAGATATATTAGGAAGACATATAGTTCTAAATTGAGTGTTTTCAAAAGAGAGAGAATAAATGGGAACGAATCAGTATCATGAGCCGACGACTGAACTTTCTGAGAAGGTTCGGACCTTTGCTCGCATGATTACTTCTTTGCAGGAAGAATGTGAAGCAATCGGCTGGTATGAGCAACGAATCTCTGTAGAGAAAGACCCAGAAGCTCGCAAAATTATGGAACATTCACAGGGAGAAGAATTTTTGCACTTCGCGATGGATCTTGAGTTTCTGCTGAGACGCACTCCCAAGTGGCGCGTCGCGGCTAAGAGTGTGCTCTTTCACGAAGGCGATATTATTGAAAATGCTGAAAAGGGTGAAGACGCGGAGGAATCTGTCTAGTTGATCCCGCAGGGGAAGAGGCGTTGACCCGGCTTGCTCGCTTTGGTTAACGCCTCGCTTATTTTTAGATCAAACTTTGTGTGAGGATTTGGCCAGACTCAGCAGGTCGGCGAGCAAGCCCTGAGCGGTTTGTAGTCCCCCTGCCCCTGGACCGACGATCGTCACCTCTTGCAAGGTGTCGGTCTGGATGTTGAGGGCATTCAGGACGCCATCAACGCGTGCCAGGGGATCACTCAGTGGCAGGGCCAGTGGCTCGACGCTGGCTTCCAGGCCGTTAGAGGGCGTGCGCCTTAAGGATGCGATCAACTTATAGCTCTTGCCTTCATCCTTTGCTTGCTTGACTTGAGCCTGCGTGATCTGGCTAATCCCAGTTCTGGGAACATCGGCCAGCTTCAGAGGGCGTTTGAAAACCGTTGCCGCCAGGATCAGCACCTTCGCCAGGGCATCAAAACCCTCGACATCGGCAGTCGGATCAGCTTCGGCATAGCCAGCGGCCTGGGCCTCAGCCAGTGTTTCCTGGTAGCTGTGACCGTTCATCATCGCGCTGAGGATGTAGTTTGTCGTGCCATTTAGGATGCCGCGTATTGCCAGAATGTCGCTGCCCGCCAGGCCCTCGCGAATCATGTTAAGGACCGGCGTACCAGCCATCACTGTTGATTCGAGAAGCAGTGGGGCTCGTTTTTTCGCCGAAAGGGCGAAGAGTTCAGCCGAGGCCAGGGCGGCGGGTCCCTTATTGGCTGTCACAACCGGGATACCGCGTGCCAGGGCCGCTCGGATATGGCTTAGACCAGGCTCGGCATCACGTAAATTCGTGCCAGTCACCTCAACCAGGACATCGGCCTCGCTCGCTTGTAGACCTGCGAGGGTGGAATCCCAGCGCTGGCAGTCGGAATAGGCTTTTAGGGACTGCCCGGTTCGGACAAGTTGAAGCAGGCGCGTAAGATCCAGCCCGGCGGGATTATAGAGAAAGCCGGAGCGGCCAGTGGCGATACTTACCACAAGCAGGTTGGTGTTATATTCTTGCTGAATGTGGGCCTGTTTTTGGAGGAGGAGTTCGGCAAGCCCCTGGCCGACGACCCCAAAGCCAACAAGCGAAATACGTAGCGTGTGCATATTCGTCTCCCCTTTAAGTCCGTAAAGTAGTGCCAAATAAGCGAAGAGGCACCCCGGAGGGTGCCTCTTCATTGAAAGCATTGAGTGAGACCAGAATAGTTGCTGGTGTCTGTTCCTGATCGATTTAGATCCAGGAGAGCTTGAAACGATTCAGGATACGGCGGATGGGTCCAAGCTGCTGCTCTACATTCTCGATTCCAAGCATGCGAGCAACGCGGATATAGACCACCAGACCGATGAAAAGTTCAACGATCAACTTGAACAAGGTCTCAACCGTTCCCAATCCCTGGAGATGGTCGGTCGCTGTATTCAGTGAAAAATCAAGCACAAAGCGGACGACCAGGAGTGCAACTCCCATAATACCACCGGCAACCGCAATCTGACCAATATACTTGAGCAGCGAGCGCGTCTGAAGGCCACCCATCCGCTGATTGAGCAGATAGAAGAGCGTGCAAGCTTCGGCCAATCCAGCGATTGAGGTAGAAAGCGCCAGCGCAGCCAGTCCCCATTTTGCGCCCCAGACGGCGGATTCAATCAGTATCAGGCTGAGTGCGATCTTGAGGATAAACTGGGCAATACTCACAATAACCGGCGTGCGGCTATCGCGCATGGCGTAAAATGCCCGCGTGAGAATTTCGACAGCCGAGTGGCCCGTCAGACCAATCGCGAAAAAGATCAGCGTGAATGACGTATTCTGGGCATCCAGATAGGTAAAGGCACCATGCTGGAAGAGTCCCTGCACGATTGGGAGCGCCAGGATAATCAGGCCGATACTCGAGGGCAGGGCCATAAAGATGATTCCGCGCAACGTTTCAAGGATAATACTGCGAACGCGCTCCATACGGCCTCTGGCCACATAATCCGCGATTGTTGGGAAGGCAGCGGTTGAGACCGCCATACCAAAGATACCCAACGGCAACAGCATCAACTGAAAAGCGTTGTAGTATTGCGGAACAAAGCCCTGCGCAACCTTATCACCAACCACGACGGCCAGCAAGAGAATCAGCGAGCGGTCAACGACCGTTGAAAGGCTAAGCATTGCAGCATTGAGCACACGTGGAATCATCTGACGGCCGACTTGAATGACGCCAGGGTTTTTCCAGTCAAAAGATGGCCTGAAATGCATGCCAACTTTGGGGAGGCCAGGAATCTGGATACCAACCTGGAGGAGTGCTCCCAGGATAACCCCAAACGTGGCGGCATAGACCGCGAAATTATAATCGCGATGTCCCAGGAAAGCCATGAAGATACCAGGAACCAGACCGGCAATCATACCAATGTTGTAGAGAACCGTTCCAATTGCAGGTAGCTTGAAATTCTGACGAGCGTTCAGGACGGCATTTACAATGACACCGCCGCCAAGAATAACGGACTGCAACAACATGATGCGTGTCAGCGAAACAATCAATCCCAGTTGTTGACCGCTTGTATTTGGATTGAGTAGCGGTATAATTTGCCCGGCAAAAATGATTGCAACTAAAGCGAGGCCGGTCATAATAGCAATAGCCAGGGTCAGTGCTGTATTTGCCAGATGCCAGGCCGATTTCTCATCCCTGTCGCCGGTCATATACTTGGAAAAGACGGGGATAAAGGCCGAACTAAGCGCACCACCGGCCACGATGTTAAAAATCATATCGGGAATCAGGAATGCTTGCAGGTAGGCTTCAGATGTAGGTCCTGCTCCAAACACAAAGTTGAACATCACCGAGCGCACAAGTCCAAGAACCCGACTGGCAATAAACGCACCCGAGAGAATCATCGTGGCGCGTCCCATCTTGACCTTCTGGATCATCCCGGTATCCTGAGCCGTCGAAGCGGCTGTAGGCTGCGAGGCAGGCATTCTGGAAGGCAAGGTTGGTGACAATGGACTGCGCTGCATTGTTGGCGGCGGAGACGTTGATTCGCGGACGGGCGAAGTCTCCAGTGGTGAACGAGGCGGCGCGCTTGGGAAGCCCCCCATCCCCAGGCTTGGGCTTGATGGCAATTTGGAGGCCGGTGGCGCAAGTGGGGGTGTTCCGACTGAACTCAAGGGATGAGGAGCCGGGCTACCCGATCCATCCAGTGGTCCCCGAGGATTCATGATAGACGTGCTATCTGGTCCAAAGCGGCGTTGCTGACGGCGCATGCGTTCCTCACGCAATTGCTGCAAACGTGTTTGCCGCAACATAGGAATTGGTTGAGATGGCTGGGGAACATCAAAATACTGATATTCCATACCCTGCCCATACCCTAACGAGCTTCCCATGTCATGAATAGGCTCCTGAAAACGCGGAGAGAGCTGCTTGTCTCTCTGAACCTGTGGCGAATTCACAGGAGAAATTTGTGGCGGCCTGAACGGCGGCTGCTGTGATGCGGGTGGCATCCCCTGCTCCGCCGCCTGGTCATATTGCCAACCATAGAAGCCAGATCGATCAGGTTCTCCTGGCTGAGATGGTGGTATTGGTTTTCCTTCGTTTCCCACAGTTTCTTACTCTTAATATTATTCTTATAATGATTAGCGATTCAATTCGATGGCGGAAATCGCTTGAGAACACAGCCGAGTGTTCGCGAACTGATCAGGTTGCACAATTTTCTTCGTGCTGCTTGATGCGATTTCAGGAGACGCGAGTCGCGTCTTTACGAATTGTACTGTAATCGTTAGCTCTTAAAAAGGAGTAGTCAGTGATACCGCTGGATGGCGGTTTGTGAGCAATCGCAAAGCCTGCTCTGATTGTAGAGTATGCATGCTGGCTCACGCAACTGGCTTAATGTAGACCGGTCAAATTTGTTAACAAATTACTCGGCATATTCTATCTTTAAATAGAATATGGAATACCGTCTGTCAAGCATACCATACTCCTCTACGTGTGGCTAGTTTAGTGCCTGAAGGTACCTTTTTACGCTTCTAATAGTGAAGACATAGCAGGAGTACGATGGGTTGCTTTCTCTAATTGGAAGAGATACAAATTTGCCATGTGTGCCCTATAATTGCGTATGGTTTTTTGTCGCCAGGATAAGTATGATAGGTAGAGACTGTTTACAGGGGCAACTTAACTTTGCACCTGATTTTAGTCAGGCGGGTGTAAGTGGAGAGGGTGTTAATTTGTACTGGTTTTCTGGGTAAAATTATTTGTTTGAGGGCATTTATTTGACACGTGCTAAGAAGCACTATACAATCCTTGCGTCATCTAGTTAACGCGCTTGATGTTGAGATATGTTGAATAATCAAGCATGCTGAAAAGAAGGTGACTGTATAGAGGCTTACCGATTGGCTAATTGACGAATACCGTTGATTAATCCGATCTAAAATAATAGATCTTTGAAAAAAATAGACGTCGAGACTGAGGAGCGCATTTCTCATGAAACACCTTAATGCCGTGATTCTGGCTGGAGGAAGTGGAACACGCCTCTGGCCGCTCAGTACCCCAAGTTTCCCCAAACAATTTCTGCCTTTACCCAGTGGTCGAAGCATGATCCAGGAGACATTGGATCGTATCGCCCCGATGATTTCGCCTGAGCGTGCCTGGGTTGTTACAGGACGTAATATGGTTGATCTGGTCCATGAACATTTGCCGGAGCTTCCGGCTGAGCATATTCTTGGCGAGCCTATGGGAAGAAGTACGTCGCCCGCAATTGGTTGGGTGGCCTCGGCAATTGCTCGCCAGGACCCTCAAGCGGTAATGGCCTCTTTTCATGCCGATCATGTAATTTCTAACGTCCAGGCTTTAAATCAATCGCTTAAACTGGCCTACGAACTGGCGGAGCAGGGCTACCTCGTGACCCTGGGAATCAAGCCGACTGCGCCAGAAACCGGGTATGGTTATATTCGCTTTGATGGCACGATTTCGGAAGGATATGGACACCAGGCCCATCGTGCGGAACGTTTCGTCGAAAAGCCCAATCTGGAGACGGCGCAAGAATACCTGGCCGATGGCCGCTATGTCTGGAATAGCGGAATGTTTATCTGGAAGGTTGAAACGATTCTCGCTGAGTTCCGCCAGCATCTGCCCGAGATGGCGGAGAAGCTCGAAGAGATTGCTGAGGCTATCGGTACCCCCCACGAGCGCGAAGTACTGGATGCCCTCTGGCCAACGCTGGAAAGTATCGCGATTGACTATGGTATTCTTGAAAAGACCACGAAGCTGATTGTTATCCCGGTTGACATGGGTTGGAATGATGTCGGTAACTGGGAGCAATATGGCGCCTTGTTCCCCGCTGATGGGAAGAATGTTGGCTCTGTTGGTGCGCATACCTCACTTGGCAGCCAGAATACCTTTGTGTATAATAATACCTCCCGTCATGTATATACCATCGGTATGGATGATGTCGTTGTTGTGGAGATGGAAGATGTGACTGTGGTTTGTCATAAAAATCATGTGCACCGGGTTAAAGAACTGGCCGAAGAGCAGAAGAAAAAGCTGGCGGAAAAAGTATCTTAGCAGAAGTGTGGCGCTACCTCTTTGTTTTCAGCAAGCTATGCACTTCGCTGACTGAACACGCTTGAGAAGCCAGGAGGAACCTTGCCAGAAACGATCAACGCTGAAGCGTTCCAGAGATCCCTGATGAGAAAGCGCTTCGCCGGCGCGAGAGCATCGTTGCGAAGTGTCTTTCAATAGCAAACTATGGGGAAGCGCCAACAAAAATGCTATACTATGAAAAGACAATTTATCGTGGCGCTCTTGCGTTATTTGAAAGCGTGACAAGCAGAGGGATTGGGATGCCTTTTGCCTGGATCAGTGCTGGCAATGCTTCTGCTGGCCTCTCAAGCGCTTTTAGTTAATAAATTGTGTACTACCATTGTGGTTCGTAGATGATTGAGCAATATTCTCGAATGTTTTTCAGTCAACGAATTGAATGGTATTTTCTCTCAGGGATTATTGGTGCTTCACTGCTTGAGGCGTCTCTACCAATAGCTTCTTTAGATTGAACATATCGAGAAGATGTGATTTACCGATTTTTCCGTACTTAAAAAGAATTGATACTTTGGAGGTTGGGAGCAGCACGGAAGGTCATGGACTCAACTTGTCCAAATGATCAAATCTCGGAATTGTATATCTGCCCCATTCATACCACTATTTGGTTGAGGGATTGGATTGTAGGAGGTAATCTCAAAGCATCTTACAGCATAGTCATCGCTTGCACTTCTCGTTTAATCCTCACCATGTGGTAATTTATCAACCGGTTCTGGATTTTGGATTGAGGGGCGCGAGTCGTACTCTCAAGCAATTGGCCAGCATGCCCTGACAGGTGGTGCTGAACCCCGGTGCGATGGTCTTACATTGGGCTGGTAGTAGGATTAGACGTGGATTGGAATTTAGTAGGAAAAGGAACAAAGATTATGAGCATACAGCCTCATCGCCCAGGCATTCCCGCCGATATTCTAGCGCTTTCACATGAGCGCGATGCATTGCGCCGACAAGGGAATTACGCACGCGCCGATGCCCTGAAAGTCCAGATTGAAGATGCTGGCTATGCTATTAAAGATAATCCCCGTGGAGCGCACCTGGTGATTTTGCCCAGTATTGATCTGGATGGAACCACCTATCGAACCGCTCGACATGTGCCATCTCTCCTGGGTGAGCCGACAGTGCCGGGAAGTTTTTCGGTGATTGTGCTCTCGCATAATACGCAGGAGTTGACTCAGCGTTCAATTGAGCGCGTTTTTCAATTTGCTGGAACGCATTCCGTTGAGGTAATTCTGATTGATAATGCTTCGCAGGATGGTTTGAGTATCTGGGCTGACGCTCTACGTTATAATGAGCCGCGCTTGCATGTCCTTCGTGCTTCGCGGATTATGGGAGAGGCCGAAGCGCGCAATCTAGGCCTGAAGAGGAGCAAGGGTGAATATATCCTGTTCCTTGACAGTAGCCTGGAGCTGGAAGGCGATATTCTGACTCCTCTCGCCGAGACCTTGCGTTCGGAGTCCGTTGGAATTACCGGCCTGCGCGGCCTGCACACGGACGATCTGCGTCACTTTGAAGAGAGCAGCGAGCGTGAAGTTGAGGTTATTGATTCACTTGCTCTGGCTTTCAAGCGTGAGGTGTTAAAAGAGACCGGGTTGTTGGATGAGCGCTATCGCGTAAGTCTCTACCTGGATATAGACTTCAATTTTGCCGTACGAGATGCTGGCTTAGAGGTCATCGTTACTTCCGAGCTACCCGTAACCCGGCAGCCTGTTTTACGTGAGACGATTCTTTCAGATGCCGAACAAGCTCGCTTAAACAAGCGTAATTTCTATCGCTTCCTGGATAAATGGGGCGATCGAGATGATCTTCTGGTTGGTGCTGAAGAAGAAGATGATGATGAGGATTACGAGGATGACGGCATTGAGGACGAGTCCGAAGAGTAATCTCGCTCTCTGTTCCCATTGCTTTCAGGTTGTTTATGCTGTTGTGCTGGACCCGCAAACGCGGGTCCTTTTTATATCGGAAGTGCGGTCCATAATTTTTTGGATGTACAGTGTAGCACGCTGAGTTGTCTTGTACTAAGAATCAAGTGGTTTGGTGATACAATAAATACTACTATGTCTTGACCAGTACACAAGCTACGTTAGGAGTGTATTATTTTGCAGACGATCACAAAGCGAAGCGATATTCCAAAGGAATATACCTGGAACCTTGAAAGCATTTTCCCCACTAACGACGATTGGGAACACGCATATAAATCTCTTCAGCAGCGTATTCCAGGGTTAGAAGCCCTGCAAGGAACATTGACTCAAAGTGGTGCGGCCTTGCTCAAGGTATTTGAGAAACGCGACGAGCTTGTTAAAGACCTTGAAACCCTGTTTGTGTATGCCTCTATGCGTAAAGATGAAGATACAACAAACAGCCTGTATCAGAGCATGGCTGACCGGGCGATGCAGATCTACGTTCGCGTTTCAACAGCCTCCTCTTTTATAGAGCCTGAGATTCTATCCGTGCCTCAGGAGACGTTGGAGCAATTTATGCAAGAGGCTCCTGGTCTGAAGCTGTATGAGCATCAGTTGCACGATTTAAATCGGCAGCGAGCGCATATTCGTTCGGCGGAGATTGAGGCCATTCTGGCATCAGCAGGAGAGATTGCCGAGTCCCCCGATACAATTTTTGCGATGATCGATAACGCGGATATGAAGCTCCCCATGATCAAGAATGAACATGGTGAGGAAGTTGCCTTAACCAAAGGCAATTATCAGGTCTTTATTCGCCATCCCAATCGCGAGGTTCGTAAGGCGGCCTTTGAGGCTCTGCATACAACCTTTATGAAGCAGCGGAATACGCTTGGTGCAACCCTGTACTCTCAGATCAAGTCCACCAGCTTTTTTACCCGCCAGCGTGGCTACCAATCAAATCGCGAGCGGGCACTTTCTGCGCACAACATTCCTGAGAGCGTTTATGATATGCTGGTTGAGACGGTCAGCGAATATATTCCTTTGCTGAATCGCTATCTGAAGCTGCGCAAAAAGCTGCTTAAGTTGGATGAACTGCATATGTACGATCTTTACGTCCCGATCATCGAGGAGCGTGAGACGCACATGACATACGAGCAGGCCCGCGATATTGTGCTGTCTGCCCTGGCTCCCCTTGGTAGCGATTATGTGAATACCCTCAAGAAAGCCTTCAGCGATCGCTGGATTGATGTTTACGAGACGCCTGGTAAGCGTGGAGGGGCATACAGCGGCGGGTCCTATACAACGCTGCCCTTTATTCTACTGAACTTCCAGAACAATCGTGATAGCATGTACACGCTGGCGCATGAACTGGGACATTCGATGCATTCGTTCTTCACACGTTCCACGCAGCCCTATCCCTATGGCGATTATACGATCTTTGTCGCCGAGGTTGCTTCGACATTAAATGAAGGACTCCTGACCGAATATCTGTTGCAAACCACGACGGATAAGGCCTTGCGTCTGGCGATCCTCAATCACTCCCTGGAGGATTTTCGCGGCACGCTTTTCCGCCAGACGATGTTTGCGGAATTTGAGCAGCAGATTCATAGCCGGGCCGAGGCTGGCGAGCCAATGACCGCCGATACGCTGAGCGAGATCTATCGAGCCTTGAATCAAAAATACTATGGGGCGGAAGTGCAGATCGATGATCTAATTGATATCGAGTGGGCACGTATCCCGCATTTCTACAGCAGCTTCTATGTCTATCAGTATGCTACCGGCATTTCAGCGGCCTCAGCCCTGGTGCGGAGAATCACCACCGAGGGACAGCCCGCTGTTGAACGCTATCTGAACTTCCTGAAATCTGGTGGGTCAGATTATAGTATCGAGCTGCTAAAAAAGGCCGGGGTAGATATGACCTCGCACGAGCCTGTTCGCCAGGCTTTTAAGCTGTTCGAATCTTATCTTTCTCAGATGGAAGAACTGCTAGCTTAGAATCCGGTAATAATATACTGTAAATGCCTGATAGGTGTATCCTTTTTTAGAGCAATCAAAGTGTCTATAACAACGGGGTTCGTTGAGAACTCGGATGTGTAACACTGAAAAGGAGAACACAGCAATGGCAAACGAATACAATAACAAAGACACCGATAACAAAAACACCGATCTTGGTACCCAGGGCACCAAAGACACCGCCGCTGGTAAGGCCAAGGAAGTTGGTGGTAAGGTTCAGCGCAAATTTGGCGAAGTTACCGGTAACGACGATCAGGCCGCCAGGGGCCGTGCCAAAGAAGTCGAAGGCAAAGTGCAGCAGACCGG
>DASSXK010000361.1:0-4948 GCA_035703945.1 Ktedonobacteraceae bacterium
TGCGGTCTGATACACTCGAATGAGAATCTGGTATTGCATCTTTTTGGACTCGAAGTTACTTGCCTATCTACTTGTTGTATCATAACATGCCAGCGGCGAGAAGGCCGGGTTTTTAGTTCTTTGAGGCTATTATTCGCTGTGGTAAGCCATTCACTTCGCTGACTGAACGCGCTTGCGAAGTCAGCAGGAAGAGTGCCAGAAACGATCCAGGCTCAGGCTTTCCAATGCTGCTTGCTTGGAAACGAAGTCTATCCTGATAACGTGTAACGTTCAACAGCTAGCCAGTACCGGGATGAGTGGAGAAAAAGGGCTTCGTTTATTGTAACGTGAGAATTACGCTTCTGCAAACGTATTACATATTATAGAGAATAGTGACGAATAGAAAAAACGAGGTGTGGAATGAATTGCAACGTCCACGTGTTTTTATAAGGGAACGAGAAAAATAGATCCCCTGGCAAATCGCCTGCTAGCTCCGATCCTCCATTAATCTGAATGTAGCCAGCAACGCCGCCGGGTCGCGGCTAGTTTGCTCGCGCTTACATAGCTGGCTATTTCGCTTTAATATCCACCGTAAAAGGTTCTTCATACAGTAGAGCGTCTCTGCGCCGGAAGCGTGCCTGCGGGCCTTCTTGCGTCCTGACACCCAGAGGTTTTAGTAATAGGATTATGCACAAAAAAAGTATCTACACGCTGGAATATCCTAAGATTCTGGCTAAAATTGAGCGAGAAGCTGCCTTCTCTGCCAGTAAAGAACTGGTACAAAACCTGGAGCCCACCCCTGACCTGGCCGAGGTCAGGCAACGCCAGGCTTATACAACTGAAGCCACACGTTTGCTTGATCTGTATATCGATGCAAGTATACGTGGCGCTCGTGATATTCGCGTGACCCTCGCCCGAGCGGCACGCGAAGGCGTCTTAAACACTGCGGAACTGCTGGAAGTTTTGAATACGGTTCGCAGTAGCATCTACGTGGGCCAGTTGCTTGAGAAACTGGACCCCGAACGATTCCCGAAGCTGTTTCGGCTTGGTGGGGATATTCCTCGTCGTCCGCGTATTGGCCAGCGGATTGAGCAGACGATCAACGACGATGGTGAGGTTCTTGACACCGCCAGTCCAACCTTGCAAAAGCTGCGCTTTGATATCCGGGGTGCTAATCAACGCCTGCAAGATCGTCTACGGACGCTTGTCAGCGAATTTGGCAACGCCCTGCAAGATCCAATTGTCACGATGCGCAATGATCGCTATGTAATTCCTGTTAAGTCCGAGAGCCGCAGCCATGTGCGCGGTATTGTGCATGACCAATCCTCCAGCGGCGCGACCGTTTTTGTCGAGCCGATGGTGATTGTTGAACTGAATAACAAACTGCGCCAGTTGCAAATTGAGGAGCGACAGGAAGTTGAGCGCATCCTGCGCATCCTATCGCATGAGATAGGTCAGGAGGCTGATTCGCTGCGGCTTGTCGTTGAGCTGCTGGCCGAATTTGATTTCCACCTTGCCAAGGCCCGTTACGCCCGGATGATACGGGCTACCGAGCCAATTCTCAACGATCAGGGACGTATTGATCTGCACAACGCCCGTCATCCTTTGCTGACTGGCAAGGTCGTACCAACCAACTTTCATCTTGGCAAAGATTTCTATATGGTTGTGATTACCGGCCCAAATACCGGTGGTAAAACCGTTGCCTTGAAGACCGTCGGCTTGCTGACACTGATGGCCCAGGCCGGCCTGCACATTCCTGCTGATGAGCGTTCCGAAGTAGCGGTCTTTAAAGAGGTCTTTGCGGATATTGGCGATGAGCAGAGTATCGAGCAGAGTCTCAGTACCTTCTCCTCGCACCTCAGTCGGATTATCGAGATTATTGGCGAAATCAACACCGATGTGACGAACGAGACGCCAGATATCCACGGTCGCCTAGCAGAGGAGCTGATCAGCAAGTTGCGCAATCGCTCTCCTCGTATGCTTGTTCTGTTTGACGAGCTGGGCGCAGGTACTGACCCGAGCGAAGGTTCGGCTCTGGCACGGGCGATCCTGACCTACCTTCAGGAGCGTCACGTTACGACGGTTGCTACAACTCACTATACCGAACTCAAAGCCTTTGCTTATGAGCAGCCGGGCGTTGTAAATGCCTCGGTCGAGTTTAATGTTGAGACCCTTTCTCCGACCTATCGCCTGAGCATTGGTTTGCCGGGTCGCAGTAATGCCCTGGCAATTGCCAACCGTTTGGGATTGGATGAGAGGATTATAGAACGTTCACGTGAGTTTCTGGGGAGCGAAGGTGTGCGGATGGAGAACCTGCTTGAGGGACTCCAAACCGAGCGCAAGGCTGCCGAGGACGAGCGTTTCACCTTGAATATGGAGCGGACCGAGGCCGAATTTCAGCGCCGTAAGCTGGAAGAAGAGCGGCATGATCTGGAAGCTGAACGTATCAGGATCTTGAATGAGGCCCGTGCTCAGGCCCGCCGAGAACTGGACCAGGTGCAAACAGCCCTCTCCAAGGTCAAAGTTGATATCAGTCGGGTCAATTTAAGCCGCGAACGACTGGGTGAGCATCGTCAGAAGGTGCAGAATCTGGAAGAGCGCGTCTCTCCCCTGGCTGAGCCACGTCCACTGAGGTCAAATATTCCTCAGCATGAGCGCCTGGATGGTCCTTTGCAGATCGGTGACTCCGTGCGAGTATTGAGCTTTGGACAGAATGCTGAACTTCTTGGTCTCTCAAGCGATCGGAGTGAGGCAGAGGTTCAGATGGGAGCCATGCGGTTCCGTGTTGGGGTAGATAACCTTGAGCGTTTAAGTAAACGCCAGGCTCCCCGCAAGGAAAGCGTGGCGGCTGTCACTACCAATATCGTGGTTCCCCGGATGGAGGATCGGCCTGAAGTAGATTCACAACTGGATATACGCGGCTGGCGCGTCGAGGCCGCCCTTGAAGAACTGGAAAGCTACCTGAACGATGCCGCAATGTCCGGAAGCCGGTCGGTGCGAATCATTCATGGTAAAGGAACAGGTGCCTTGCGAAATGCTGTACGCGAACATTTACATAAACATGCGCTGGTGAAATCATATGTCACTGCCCCTCCGAAAGAGGGCGGTGATGGCGCAACGATTGTGACCCTGAACATCTAGTGATTGCCCCTTGTTTCTCCCTTGTCCACTCAAGCTCTTAAAAGCAAGGAAAAGGGAGCGCAAGGGGCATTTACGTTTTAGCTTATAACAGAGCTACATTCGCTCGCTTCCCATTTTTACGGGAGCAAAAGGTTCCTTTGTATCGATATAGCGGGGATATCCGTATTCTAAGGAGAGAGTGTCTTTTAACACTGCCTCTTTATTTTTTTGCATGAAATAGCTGAATTATGCATGCGAAAAAATGTGCAGGATGGTATCATTATGTTTGAACAGTTTTAATGTTGTGTTTTACGGAGGGTATTCATGTTAGATCGCGGACAACAGTACGCGCAAAGAGGTTTTAAGGGTACAATCAGTACTTTAGGAGACTTTCGAAAGTTTGTCTTACGTGGAAATGTGGTTGATCTTGCCGTTGGCGTTGCGATTGGCGCAGCGTTCAATACGGTAGTTCAGGGATTTGTAAAAGATCTTATCGATCCCCTGATAGCGATTTTTGGCGCACCAAGCCTGAATACTTTGAAATATACAGGTACCCCATTTAGCACCACGAATCCGTGGCTTTATGGTGACTTCTTGTCACTTCTTATCAGTTTCTTGATTACTGCTTTCGTAATCTATTTCTTCGTGGTGAAGCCTGTCAATACTCTGATGGCCCTGCATAAACGGGATGAGCCAGCCCCAACGACGAAAGAGTGTCCGTTCTGTACCAGCCTGATTCCGATACGGGCGGTACGTTGTCCAGAATGTACCTCGCAACTTCCACCAGAGCAGGCAAATGCAGCGGGAGTTTAGGCGTAGAATTTTTTATTCACGCGTTTTCGTAGATCATGACAACTCGCTTGCATATACTAAAGTAACAAGGGTATACTTCTAAGGTAGCGCAAAAAAAGTTTGTTTTTGACGAGCACACATACGTTACGATTTCAGAACATTAGCCGAATCCAGTAATGTATGTGTGTTCTCTTGTGCTGCTACCAGGAAAAGACCAGTTGTCCAACGAATTGCATGGCTTTACAGTTACTGGTATTTGTTGGTTTGTGCAAAATAATGAGGCTCGTCGTCAGAGGTTATTTCTGGCCTGAGAGCTGGTTTCCTATTTAGTTCAGGGAGAGGGAGAGCTACCTATGTCAGCTTCTGAATCTATACGCCTGGAAGATTGGGTCCGAGATGTACCTGATTTTCCTCAGCAAGGTGTATTGTTTAAAGATATTACACCTTTGTTGCAGGATGCCGCCGCATTTCGAGCAGCGATGGATCGACTGGCCGCCCATTATGCCGGATCAGGAATTCAAACGGTTGTTGGAGTGGAGTCTCGGGGGTTTATCTTTGGTGCTCCTCTGGCTTACCTGCTGAATTGTGGCTTTGTGCCGGTTCGCAAGTTTGGTAAATTGCCCGCTGAAACAGTTAATGTCGAGTACGCTCTCGAATATGGCACCAACGTGGTTGAGGTTCATACCGACGCGATTAAGCCAGGTGAGCGCGTATTGATCGTAGATGACCTGCTGGCTACCGGTGGGACCGTCTCTGCCGCGATTGAGCTGGTAGATAAGCTCGGTGGTCATATCGCTGGCATCGCTTTCCTGGTTGAGCTAACCTATCTGAAGGGCCGTCAGAAACTCCAGGACCATGATGTTTTCGCGTTGATGAAATACTAATCTCTGGTTGCAATAAAATCGCCCCAGTAATGACAGTTCTGCTCAGCAGAAATCCTGGGGCGTAAGCCATGCCTTGTCCTGGCTGAGACGCTCGTCTCTTTCAGGATTTTTTATCCTCGTTTTCTTAAGGGACAGTAGGCTAATCGTTCTTGCCCAAGATTACTTCAGTTGAT
>DASSXK010000579.1:0-16566 GCA_035703945.1 Ktedonobacteraceae bacterium
TGATGATGGGACAACATTACAAATGCCTCGTATAAAAACAAGAAAGCAATTTCCTGCAATAGAGGATGAGGCCACCGAGAATGAGACAACGTTGCAGATGCCTCGTATAAAAACAAGCAAACATTCTCCTGCAATAGAGGATGAGTCTCCCGAAAATGAGACAACGATGCAGATGCCTCGCATAAAAACAAGAAAACAATCTCCTGCAATAGAGGATGAAGCCACCGAGAATGAGACAACGTTGCAGATGCCTCGCACGAAAGCCAGCCCGTCACATTCTGCGCTGGAGACTGAGGCCACCGAGAATGAGATAACGTTGCAAATGCCTCGCATAGAAGCGAATATACCGCAACCTGCGATAGAGGCGGTGTCCTTTGAGGATATGACAACGATGCCGATGCCTCGCATAGAAGCGAATGCATCAAAATCCGTGACAGAGGATAAGCCCTCTGAGGAGGCGGAAACTCAACATTTACCTGGCATGAATGCAAAAAGGTCGCACCCTGCGATAAGGGATAAAGCCTCCTATCAAACATTTTTGGCTCCGCCACTTACGGCCCTTCAATTAAATACCGCGAGCGAAGAGCAGCAAGCACTGGAAGGGTCTCCAGAGGCTGATCAGGCTGATTTGACTCCAGGCAAACCTGGACCGATGCGACGTCTGGTGAAGGCGGTGCTTGTTCGGGCGGCTGACCCCAGACCTGAAAGAGTGCTTGCGCCAGCAACGGATGTTCAACCAAAGCGTGCGATGAGTGTCTGGCTGCCTGGACTTATGCTTGTGAGTGCCCTGGGACTGTTCGTTGTGGTTGAAGCATATAATCTGGCGCGCAATAATCAGGCGGGCTCTGATCTGTATTTCTGGGCTGGAATCTTATTGATATTTGTGCCTCCATTGATGCGCTTGCTCACGCCTGGTCCCTCGCGCTTGGAGCGTGTTGGGTTGCTGGCAAGTGTGGGAATCTGCCTGTATCTTGTCAAAGTCACGCTTGGTCCAATCTCCTTTACCGGTTACGACGAATTTTTACACCTCCTGACGGCGAATAATATTTTGAGCACGGGCCACCTCTTCAGTAAGAATACGTTGCTGCCCGTCAGCCCTTTTTTTCCAGGGATGGAAATAGTTACAAATGCTTTGAGTAATTTGAGTGGCTTATCAACCGTACAATCGGGCAATATCGTGGTGGGGGTCGCGCGATTGGTGATGGTGCTGGTCTTGTTTCTCTTGAATGAGCAGATAACGCGCTCAGCTCGCATCGCTTCTATTGCGACGATGATCTATATCGCAAACCCACATTTCCTCTTTTTTGACGCGCAGTTTGCTTATGAATCACTGGCGCTGCCGCTGGCGATTTTTGTAATGTTCGCACTGGTACGCTATGAGACGCTATCTATTGATCGCCGCTGGCTGGTTATTGTTACCTGGGTTGTGTTGGGGGCGCTGGTTGCGACACATCATCTGACAAACTTTATCTTCGAGGGACTCTTTATCCTCTGGTCAATCACATATGTGATTCTACGTCCTTATCCTTTACGCAGCACGATTGTGCTTCTGACCACGCTGGTTGGACTGGTGATAACGGCGGTCAGCATTGTATTGGTGGGACCAACCTTGATTGGATACTTCGGTTCCTTTTTCAAGGATATTTGGAGCGAGATTACACCGTACTTTATGAGTAGTGGCGCCGCTGGGAGTGGTGGTGGACGACAGTTGTTTTCCAGTTATGGAGAGATCCCGACACCTGTATGGGAGCGCTTGATTTCACTCTTCACCGTTGGAGCGATTATGCTGGCGCTGCCGTTTAGTTGGTTTTGCCTCTGGAAACGCTATCGTAGAAATCCCCTGATGTGGGTGTTTGGTCTGATGACGTTGCTTTATCCTGCGAGCTTGCTGCTGCGTCTGACTGACACCGGTTCGGAAGCCTCGGATCGCTCCTCGGCCTTTCTCTTTCTGGGGATTAGCAGTTTGCTGGCAATCTACATCGCGCAGTTCTGGCCTGTTCGCCGCCTGAACTGGATCAAGACATCACTGATTGGCGTGACGATCTCGCTAATTTTCATGGGAAGCATTATTCTGGGGGCCGGAATTCCACCAAGCTTTCTGCCTGGCCCCTACCAGGTGTCGGCGGATTCTCGTTCGATCGAGCCTGAAGGAATCCAGGCTGCATTCTGGGCGCATGCCTATCTTGGCCCCAATAATCGTGTTGCGACGGATCGCGTCAATCAGTTTTTAATGGCAACGTATGGTGGTCAGTATGTTGTAACCCCGATCGGGGATCATTTGGATGTTGCAGATGTTTTCTTTTCATCTGTTGTAGGTGATTATGAGGCCGCGCTTTTGCAACGGGCCCAGATTCGCTACCTCGTTGTGGATATGAGGTTGAGTACGGGTCTTCCGCAGGTTGGTTTCTATATTGAGCAAGGAGAACCTGATAGCTTTACACGTACGAGTCCGATGGATCGGCAGTATCTGACAAAATTCTCAACTGTCCCACAAATAAATCGTCTGTTTGATAGCGGGAATATCGTGATTTATGATGCGGGAGGGCTGATTCATGCGTCTCAAAAACCTTGATCTGATCCTGGTGCTGATTCTGGTTTTGGCAAACGTCGGATGGATGTTTTTACCTGTCCATCCTCCTGTGATTGGCGTTTTACTCCCTTTACCATTGATCTTTGTGTTGCCGGGTTATGTTCTAACCGAGGCGCTTTTTCGGCGTCGCGCGCTGGAAGGTCTTCAGCGACTGGTGTTTAGTTTGGTTTTAAGCCTGGCGCTGGCAGTTTTCTGTGGTTTTATTCTGAATTTCTTACCGAGAGGGTTAAACACGCTCTCCTGGCTGGCGACGCTGAGTGGGCTGACTGCGTTCTTTACCTTGCTTGCCTACCTGCGGCGCCGGGGATTTAGAGAGGAGAAGGGTACCGGAAAATTCCAGGTAAAAATTTTAAATGTGCTGCTGTTTGGATTGGCGCTGGCGTTAATGATTTTTTCTGTCGTGTATTCTGTAATTGGGGCGCAACAACAGCGCCTGCCGGGTTTTACCCAACTTTGGATTGTGCCACCCTCGCATAGTAGCGGCGCTGGTAGTTGTGCTGTGAGCGTGGGTATTCATAGTTTTGAGTCAACAACACAAACCTATCATTTGATTGTGACTGACAATAATGTGCAGATTAATGTTATTCCTCCGCTTTCTCTTCTTTCTCAGCAACAATGGGAGCAGGTTATTTCGATCGTTCCGAAGAAGGGCAATAACTTGATTGAGGTACGACTCTATCGGGATAATCAACCCACTGTCATTTATAGAAATGTACATCTGACATTGCATAGTTCAACCACTGGCATCTCTTCAAGCTGTACCTACTAGTCACAATTCTATAAATCACTATTCTATGAATCACGCAATTTGAAGGAGAGATCAAATGAGCAAAATCATGGATGCTTCGGTATTACCACGCTTTGAATCTGGATCAAGTTATGATGTTGTCGTTGTTGGAGCAGGTCCTTATGGATTGTCAGCAGCAGCCCATCTGCTTGGGCAAGGCTTGAAGGTCGCAGTGTTTGGTAAGCCGATGCAGCTATGGCGTGAGCATATGCCCGAAGGGATGTTGCTACGCTCCTACTGGTGGGCGACTAATCTTTCTGACCCTGGTCGTAAGTTGGGGCTGGATACCTTCTTCCGGGTACATAATATGCAGGCTTTTGATCCTCTCCCCGCAAAGATAGTGATTGAATATGGGCGCTGGTTTCAGCAGTGCATGGTTCCTGATCTCGATGAAACCTTTGTGCAAACGATTGAGTGCCAGGAAGGTCGATATGTTCTTACTCTACAGGATGGCCGGATTATTCATAGCTCTGCCGTCGTGATGGCTCTGGGGCTGCATTATTATACCTATCAGGCACCTGAGTTTACGCATTTATCAAGCGAGCTGTTTTCACACACCTCTGAGCATCGCATGTTTGAGCGGTTTGCGGGCAAGACTGTCGTGATTGTTGGCGGTGGCCAGAGTGCGCTGGAGAACGCGGCTCTGGCATATGAGAGCGGCGCACATGTTGAGGTCGTCTCACGCAAATCAATCATCTGGATTCAGGGAGAGGCGGCATTTCCGACGCATCGTTCTTTAAAGGAGCGTGTGTTGGAGCCGAAAGCCGGGATTTCTCCTGGCTGGTTTAACTGGGGACTGGAGCATTTTCCCTATGACTTCCAGCGACTTCCACGCAATACAAAAGATCGCATCTTGAATGGTATCGGCAAGGTTGGTCCGATGGGGGCTTCCTGGTTGAAGCCGCGCCTGATTGGTCGTGTTCCTCTGCACGAGCAGCAAACGATTCAGGAGATCAAAGAGGGGGATAGTGGACTACAAGTGACGCTTTCGAATAATCGCATGATCCAGGCCGATCACCTGATGCTGGGGACTGGCTATCGCCCCGATATTGCTCGATTGCCGATGTTGAATCCAACGCTGCTGGCGGATATTCAAACCTATCGGGGCGCGCCTATTCTGAGCAGCGGATTTGAGAGCAGTGTTCCAGGTCTGTATTTCCTGGGCTTTACTTCTCTCTTGAGTTGTGGACCTCTGTTCCGCTTTGTGGTGGGCACGGAGGCTGCAAGTCGAGGTGTCACGCGGACTGTGATGTCGCGGATACCTCAGTCAGGAAAAAATAGATGGTGAAATTCGAACCAGGCAAGCAGCCTGGTGGGATGTCTGATGTGCGGGTTTGTGATGTGTTGGTGCTGGATGCGGGGCTGCGTCAATCGTTGGTAACGATCCGCTCGTTGGGTCAACGCGGACTGCGGGTTGCGGCGGTTGAGGCGAGTGCGGCGACGCCAGCTTTTTCATCGCGCTGGTGTCAGCAAAAATTTGTTTGCCCGGTGGAAGAAGGCACGCTGGACTATCTGGCCTACCTGGAGCAATTGCTTGAGGCCACGCAAGCACGCGTGGTGATCTCTTCCTCCGATGGCACTGTGGCCCTGCTACGCCAGCACCGGGAGCGGCTGCGTAAGCGTGTGCAGCTTACGCTTGGACCAGAGCCCGCGCTTGGAATCGCGATCAACAAGGAGCAAACCCTGGAAATCGCTGAGTCTTTGGGGATCGCAATCCCTAAAGGTATGCTGGTAAGCGGGCTGAGCGATGTGGAGGCCGCTTTGGATAAGATCGGCCTGCCTGCGGTCATCAAACCGGTCGAGTCCTGGGTTGAAGATGCTGGGCAGCGGGCCAGGATTCTGGCGCAACTGGTTACGACACCTGAGGAGGCCCGTCTCGCTGTGCAAGAGCTGACGGAACTGGGTGGTACGACACTGTTCCAGCAGTTTCTGACGGGACGACGCGAAGCCGTGAATCTTCTCTATGCCTCTGGACAGGTCCACGCGCGTTTTGCGCAATGGGCGAAGCGTACGAATCCGCCGCTGGGGGGATCATCTGTGCTGCGCCAGAGTATTGCGGTGCCGGACGATATCGGCTCGCAGGCAGAAAAGCTGGTGCGCGAGATCGGCCTGGATGGCTATTCTGAAGTGGAGTTTCG
The DNA here is from genome assembly GCA_035703945.1 of Ktedonobacteraceae bacterium. Lineage (GTDB taxonomy): Bacteria > Chloroflexota > Ktedonobacteria > Ktedonobacterales > Ktedonobacteraceae > DASSXK01. The sequence goes on from DASSXK010000579.1 coordinate 5,516, forward strand.
CCGCGATAGTGCCGGTGTGCCTTACCTGATGGAGATCAATCCACGCCTCTCCGCTTCGGTTGAGCTGGCTGTGCGGGCCGGTGTAGATTTTCCCCATTTGCTCTATCGCTGGGCAAATGGGGAAGAACTTGAAACGGTCAGCAGCTATCGCGTCGGAGGGTGGATGCGTGACCTCGGCGGTGATTTTGAGACAACCGCTGAGGCCATTCGGCAACGTGGTCGGCCGGGAGTTACCTCACCGGGACGGTCTATCTTCGATTTCTGTGCATCTTTCTTCAGACCAATGCGTTATGACTATCTCGATTGGAAAGATCTTGCTCCAGCCTGGATGGCAACGGCTGGTTTTGGACGTTTGCTGTTCACTTTGGTGAGACGCAACCTGACAGGGATTTTTGGAAAGCAGTCGAGCATAGATACACGTAGTGAGTTGAATAGCGTGGCTATACCGCAGGAATGAGAGGGTAGATCGTGCGAGAGCGATTATTACTCGCGATTGCTGCCGTGTTCTACTACAGCGGATTGGTGAAGTTGGCTGGCTTGTGGAAACGGCGTATGGGAGCGCCGAATCTGGTTATTCTTAATTATCATCGGGCAAGTGATAATATGAAACAACATATGCTTTACTTGCGTCGTCACTACCGGGTTTTGCATCTTGAAGATGCCCTGACTGAGCTATTCGATCCTGCTGACCGCAAAAAAAACCGTAGTGATCGCAGATTGCCTCTTGTAATTACGTTGGATGATGGATATTATGACAACTATAGCAATGCGTTTAAGCTTGCCACCGAGTTGCAGGTTCCAATCACGATTTTTTTGATTCCTGGCTATATCGAAAATGGCCAACGTTTCTGGTGGTATGAGCCTGAGCAACTTTTGGCTCAGGCCTGCGTACATAAAGTTGTAATTGATGAACAGACGTATCAATTGGATAACGCTGCTGAACGCGAGTTACTGAAACAACTCATTGATAAACGCGTACGCCGCGCCAGTTCAGTTGTAGAGCGCGAAACATTCCTGGCGTGGATTCGCCAGGCTCTCGATGAGCCTCCACTTGTAACTGCCGCTGAGAAACCGGCTCTGCCCATGACCTGGGAAGAGGTTCTGGAGATGGACAGGAGCGATTGGGTTTCCTTTGGGGCTCATACGATGCACCATCCGATCCTGGCATACCTGGCCGATCCTGCTGAGGCCAGCTATGAGGTTTGTGAGTCACGTGCCGTTTTAGAACAGAAGCTGGGCCATCCGGTACGCACCTTTGCTTATCCAGTAGGCTGGCTGGATCACATTGGTCTTCAGGGCGTGAAGGCCGCGCATGAAGCGGCGTTTGGTTGGGCGGTAACAACTGTCTATGGTTTTAATACCGCGCAGGATGATCCGTATCTGTTGCGTCGCATTGAGGCGGACACAGATGAACATTGGTTGCTGCTTGCGGCAAAAGCTTCTGGTGTCTGGTTCTTTTTTACCAGCCTGGTTCGCACACTGCTGGCCAGTTTGCGTAATCCTTTCAAACGTCGTAACCTTGTTTTGAGGCTCTAGAAGAATTTTGAGGTCCTTGCTTGATGACAAATGGCGGAAAGCGTCCAATCCATCTTACGTTATCCAATATCGTAAGTTTTTTGATCTTAATCGTGCCCATCCCTTTTATGGCCGCCTTTTGTCAGCCTGCGGAACCCGTGCAGTTACAGACAACGGGGATAACGAATGAACCGCAGGCCACTCAGTTTCTTCCCGCCGGGCAGCAAGGTGCCTGGAATCTGATATTTCACGACGAGTTTAGCGGTAACTCGCTTGATAAGACGAAATGGAATACCTGTTTTTTCAATTACAAGGTGGATAATGGTTGTACACATGATCAGGGCGAACTGGAGTTTTACCAACCAGGTGTAGTACATGTGAGCAACGGGACTGCCAGGCTGCAAGCCGATAACCATCCTTATACCGCTTCGGATGGAAAAACTTTTCAGTATACTTCTGGCATGATTACGACGGGACCCGCCGTCGATGATCCCAAAAAGACGCTTTTTTCATTTACCTATGGCTTGATGGAGATGCGGGCGAAAGTGCCTGCTGGCAAAGGTTTTTGGCCCGCCTTCTGGGCAATTCCTGCTAATTTGAACTGGCCGCCGGAAATCGATGTTTTTGAAATCCTGGGAGATCAGCCGCATGTCGTAAATTTACATTATCACTTCCCCGCCAGGAATGGTGCTAATGGAGATAGCGCGGGTATGTGGGCGGGTCCCGATTTTACGGCTGGTTGGCATACCTATGCAGTTGACTGGGAGCCAAATTCAATTACCTGGTACGTTGATGGAGTGGCGCGTCGTACATTTACCAATCAAGCGCTTATTCCTTCCCAGGCCATGTACCTGATCGCCAATCTGGCGGTGGGAGGAAGCTGGCCGGGTGCACCCAATGCCAGTACCCATTTCCCCGCGACCTTTGAGATTGATTATGTGCGTGTCTGGCAACACAGCGGATAAGTTGATTTACTTTCATCCTTAGCAGTGTAAGGGTGTTTTTTTGTCTAAAAAGGTCTTTTAGGGGCTGACAGTTCTTGCGCAAAGGCGGTCTGTATGAGCAGTCCGGAGCGGAAACCACCAGATAGTACTGAGATTGTCTTCGAATTGTGGATGTGTTCCGTATAGATGGTAAGGTAGTGTTTATGGTTACATGCTTTTGTTCTCAGGCACGGAGGGATTCATTACGGGGCGCTTGTGATCGACTGAATTTGCTGAGTCGTTGTGGCTAGAAGGCTGCAATTGTTCTATTTCGGATGACACTTGATATTTAGCAGAAGTGGTGGCGACCCGGTCGGCAGATGGTGGTGTGCGTTTTTCTCACTTGTATGAATATACTCCCGGCATACTCAATCTATGCTTGATATCATCAGTCGGACGTCACCAGCCATCTACAAGACGAATAGACCAGATGATATTCCTTCATCACTTGCAATTTAAGGGCAACTCGCGCCTTCTGAACGCTTTGCAAGTCGGCAGCTTTGGAAGCTCTCCGAAAGGAGTGGTATGGGCAATTTTCAGCTCGCTTCTCAAGCGCTTTCAGTCAATTCGTTGACTTAGCACGTTTGGGCTTAGCGTGGTTATACTCGACTCTGATTAATCTGAAACAGGAGGATATATTTTCATGACGGATACTCTTGGCTCGACCACTTCGTCTGCTCTCTCTCAGCAGCAGGGACGTGCTCAATCACATGGCTCGCTTGATGCGGATATTATTATTAAGAACGCGCCGGACCCGGTATTCGTTTCGGACCTGGAAGGAAAGATCCTTTCTGCCAATGATGCTGTCTATGAACTGCTCGGTTTTCGGACCGATGAAGTCCTGGAGCAATCCCTTTCACGTTTTATCAGCACTGAGGAGACACGTGAGTTTACGGCCGCTCTGCGGGAAGTGATCGAACGTGGCGCCACACGTAATGCCCGCCTCAATCCGCGCAGTGCCTCGGGCGAGATTATCCCCACCAGCTTGAATGCCTCGGCTTTGCAAGATACCGCTGGCAAAGTAATTGGTGCCATTGGTATCCTGCGGGATATGCGCGAGCTGGATAAAGCTCGTGCTTACGCAGATAGCTTGATCAAGAACGCGCCGGACCCGGTATTTGTCTCGGACCTGGAAGGTAAAATTCTCCAGGCCAATGACGCCGTCTATGACCTGCTTGGTTTTCGGACCGATGAAGTCCTGGAGCAATCCCTTTCGCGCTTTATAAGTACAGAAGAGACACGTGAGTTCACGGCCGCCCTGCGAGAGGTGATCGAGCGCGGCGTGATCCGGAATGCCCGGCTGAATCCCCGTAGCGCCTCTGGTGAAGTAATCCCCACCAGCTTGAATGCCTCTGCCCTGCGCGATGAGGATGGCAAAGTGATCGGTGCGATCGGTATCCTGAGGGATATGCGCGAACTGGACAAAGCCCTGGCCTACTCTGATAGTTTGATTAAGAACGCGCCGGACCCGGTATTTGTCTCGGACCTGGAAGGGCGTATTCTCCAGGCCAATGATGCCGTCTACGAACTGCTTGGTTTCCGTCCAGATGAAGTGCTGGAGCAATCGTTGTCGCGCTTTATCAGCCCCGAAGAGACACGGGAATTCCTGGCGGCCTTACGGGAAGTCATTGCGCGTGGTGTAACGCGTAATGCGCGTCTGAATCCTCTCAGCGCCTCTGGCGAGGTTATTCCGACGACGTTGAATGCCTCGGCGTTGCGCGATACCGATGGGAAAGCGATTGGTGCGATCGGTATTTTACGAGACATGCGAGCCTATGAAAAGGTCGTGCGAGACTTGCAGGAATCGAAGTCTGAGCTACAGGAGAAGATACTTGACCTGGAGAAGTTCGAGGAAGTCGTTGTCGGACGTGAGCTGAAGATGATTGCCCTTGAGAAGGAAAACGAACAACTAAAACGTGAGCTGGAAAGAAGACAGCGCAATTAGGATGATACGTATGGATATCACGTCACAAAATGGAGCTGAATCAGGGCTATCCACGGAACAGGAATTGGCTCACTGGCGACAGGCCTATTTGGAGGCGGTGGAGCAAAAGAAGGTGCTTGAGGCGGGTGTGCGTAAAGGCGAGGAACGCCGACGCGCCCTTATGCATATTTTGAGCGACCTGAATACGGTCAATCGTAAGCTGGCCGATCAACGTAAAGCGACAATCCATATCCTGGCCGATTACGAGCAGGATCGCAGCCGTCTGGCCCGCCAGACAGAGCGCCTGGATAACTCCCGCCGGGCCTTACTGCATATCTTACAGGACTCACATCGCTCCAATCAGCGCCTTGAGGATAGCCGCAAGGCTATGATTCACATTATGCGTGACCTCAAGGAAACGACCGAAGAAGTGCAACGCCGTGAGCTAGAGCTACGGGAGAAGCAAGAGCAACTGGTACAAGCCGGAAAATTGGCGACGCTGGGCGAACTGACGACGGGGGTCGCGCACGAATTAAATAATCCGCTCAATAATATCGGTCTGTTTATTGGCAATGTCATCGATTTGATTGAGATCGGAGTTGTGGCTAATGACCCGGAACGCGCTCTGCATGAGCTCTCCAGTGCGATGCAGCAGGTGCGCAAAGCGACCGAAATTATTACCCACCTCAGAACATTTGGGCGGGCTGCGACCGTCAGCCAGGAGCCAATCGAGCTTCTTCAGGTGATCAGACGCGCTCTCTCTCTTGTGCAGGAACAGTTGCGCTTGCGGCAGATTGAAACCAATGTTATGCTGCCTGATACAGATGTAATGGTGATAGGAAATGCCATTCAGCTAGAGCAGGTCTTTATTAATTTGTTGACAAATGCGCGCGATGCACTGGCCACCTCTCCCACAAGATTAGTCACAATTTCGTGTGAAGTCACCTCCGAGTGGATCGAGGTCCGTGTCAGCGATACCGGTCCGGGCATTCCGGCTGATTTAGAGCAGAGAATCTTTGATCCGTTCTTTACAACGAAAGAGGTTGGCTCAGGAACGGGTCTGGGACTCTCTATCACCTACGGTATTATCAAAGAGCACCAGGGCACCATTCAGGTGGAAAAGCGCATGGATGCCGGTGCTTGCTTCTTGATTCAACTTCCGAATCGAGCTTCTATCTCCGAAAGGGATGAGATTGATGGATAAGGCCCGCATCCTCATCGTTGATGATGATAGTGCTCTACTGCAAGCGCTACCCCAGACGATCTCTCTGCGCTTGCCTGACGTTGAGGTGGATACCTCGGATTCGGCGATGTCTGCCGTCGAACTGATTCAGGTTTATGATTATGATGCGATTGTCAGTGATATTAAGATGCCGGGGATGGATGGATTGACCTTGCTGGCCCGTATTCAAGAGCTACGACCCGAAACGCCGACCTTGCTTATCACGGGACATGGTGAGCGTGACCTTGCCATCCAGGCGCTGCGGGGGGGAGCCTACGATTTCATCCAGAAGCCAATTGATCGCGACTATGTGGTTGTGGCCCTGAACCGCGCTATTCAAACGTGCCAGATGCGCCGTCAGATCGCCGAACAAAAGAAATCCCTGGAAGACTATGTCAAGTCGCTGGAAGAGATGGTGCAGGCCCGGACAAAGGAACTGGTTGAGGCCAATGCCGCAAAGGACGCTTTCCTGGGCATTGCTTCCCATGAACTGCGTACCCCCCTGACGACCCTGAAAGGCTTTACCCAGATCTTGCATCGGCACCTCGAAGCTCAGGGCTCCAAGGATCTTTCCTATCTGCTGAATATGAAGCAGGCGATCAATCGGATGGAGCTCCTGGTCAATGACCTGCTGAATACATCGCTGGTTGAGACCCATGTTTTTGTCTTGCACCGGCGACAGGTTGATCTTGTGGATCTCTGCAAGCACCTGCTGGAAGAATATATGGCCGAGCCGGATCGCCGCTTAAAGCTGGAAGCGCCAGATGAGCCGATCGAGGCGGATATCGATGTTGAGCGTATCAGTCAGGTTGTGCTCAATCTACTTTCCAATGCCCGCAAGTATTCAAGTCGCGATACGATGATTGTTGTAAAACTGGAACGTCAAGATCAGTTTTGTCGCATTGCGGTGCAGGATCAAGGGTCCGGGATTCCTGTTGATCAGTTGCCATATCTCTTTGAGCGTTTCTACCAGGTGCCAGGAATTGAGGTACAGACGGGCTCGAGCACCGGTGTGGGTCTGGGCCTGTATATCGCCCAGAAAATTGTCGAGCAACATGGTGGAAAAATTTCTGCCACAAGTGATGTTGGAAAAGGAAGCACCTTCTCGGTCACGTTGCCACTTTCCTTGCCTGAACTTAACACAAAAGATCAAGAGATGACTGTATGTAAGGGGGTTGCGCACAAACCTTCTTGATCTATGTCTTGCGGGATAACATTCATTGTCAGGCGCCTCTAAAAAGGATAAAGTGAAGGTGCTATACTGGCATACAGTGATTGTTTAGCTCTTTCATAGATATTAGTCGCGATGCAGAGGAAAAATCTAAAAAATAAATGCCAGGAATTTGATCTGGAAGTTGCTACATCTGATGTTATGGACCCAGGCAGCATTCAAGAGGATACGAAATGCCTATCCCTTGAACGCTGCCCGGGTTGTTTTGTTGCTGAGATCTAATTGTCAGCCTACCAGCCTTCGTGATGGATGTATTCCTGGTCCGGCTTACGTCCGCGTTTCAGTGAACCGGAGCGCACATCCGGGGCGCGATGTCCAATCGGGATGACCCCAACCGGCGTGACCTCGTCGGGCACGTTGAGCAGCTTGCTCAAGGCATTCTGCCCTTCAGGATTTGTGATACCGGCAAAACCAGCTCCCAGCCCCTCATCTACGACTGCCAAAAGCAGAATCATAATTGCGCAACCGATATCCATATGCCAGAATGGGATCGGCCAGATGATCTCGCTACCATCTTTGTCGATTTTGTCCGGCTGCCTGTAACGTTGATGGTAAGCCTCCTCACTTGTGCAGGGAATAACCAGGACAGGCGCACCTGAGATAAAAGGATGAAATCCTCCGCTGACATATTCTTCTTCGCTACACAGCTTCGCAATCTCTTTCTTCAACTCAGGCCGGGTCACGATAATGAACGATTGGCCCTGCGTGAAGCCCGCGCTGGGTGCGTGTCGAGCCAGTGTCAGCATCCGTTCAATAACTTCGGGATTGACTGGCTCATCCGTGAAATTGCGGACCATCCGCCGTTTCAGTACGGCTTCGGTGAAATCCATTATATGCTGCTTCCTTCTATTGTGTTTACCATTCGTTTACACCGTTCATCGTAGCAGATACCGCTATCTTAAGCAATCCTGCGGCGTGTGGTCAGTGTGCTGAGCGCAATCATCAAGACGGCGAAGACCAGCAGCGCCAGCAGATCGTTCCCAATCGCTCCAATATCGGCGTTTTTAAGCATCACGTTGCGCAATCCCTCGTTGGCGTAGGTCAGGGGGAGTAGATAGGCAATGGGTCGCAGTGCGCCGGGAAGCTGGGCGATCGGCCAGAAGACGCCCGAAAGAAAAATCTGGAGGCCAAGCACCAGCGGAATGAACTGGATGACCTGAAATTCGTTCTGGGCAAAGCCTGAGAGGAAAATTCCCAGGTTGACGCTACCAATCGTCAGCAGGATCGTGACCAGGAAGACCAGTGCCAGGTTGCCGCTGTAGTGGATACGTAAGGCAAAGACAACAAAGAGCAGGATCAGCAGGGATTGGATCAGGGCGAAGATCGTAAAGCCACAGACGTAGCCCAACACCAGCTCGGCCCGCGTTAAGGGTGAAACCATTACGCGTTCAATTGTGCCCTGTGCTCGCTCACGCAGGAAGGCGATGGCAGTCAGCAGCAGGATGAACAGGAACGAGAAAACACCGATAAAGACCGGTGCGAGCGAGTCGGTCGCGGTATATTCTGGCCCTCCATGCAGATATTCTGTAGGAGCGGTATCAAAAGGAGTGCTGACGTTGGCGCTGATCGGGAGGGTTGGTTGCCCTTGTCCGCCCTGGAGAGCTGCCAGCGCGATCCCAAGTTGTTTGGTTACAGCTTGAAGCTGACCATTAAGGGCGCTGGCAACGGTTGGATTCGAACCTTCCAGTTTAATCTGTACGGTTGGATGCTGCTTCGCGGCCACCTGCTGCGTAAAGTTGGAAGGGAAGATCAGGGCCGCGTCGGCGTTGCCGTTGTTCAGGGTGCTGTCTACCTGATTAGCATTGATATCGATGGTTTTGAGCTTGTCGGAGGTCGGAAGCAGGGCGTTGAGCAGCGTGTTGACCTGCTGACTCCCTTGACCCGTGGGCCGAACCAGTGCGACGGTCAGCGTGCTGCTGTTGGTATTGAGGACGAGGGAGAGCAGCGTGGTCACAAGGATCGGAACCAGGAAAATCAGGACCAGAGTGCGTCTATCGCGACTCACCTGGCGGATAATACGCCCGGCCAGGGCCAGAATGCGTGATACGTTCATGCTGTTACCTCCTTGCGCTCGTGGCTGGCGAAGTAGAGGAAGGCCTCTTCCATATCTTGTTTGCCTGATTGTCTGAGGACTTCCTGGGGCGTATCCAGTGCCAGCAGCTCTCCGGCCCGCATCAGGCCAAGCCGGGTGCAGCGAGCCGCCTCATCCAGGTGATGGGTTGAGACTATAATCGTGACGCCTTCCTGGTTTAATTGGTGAAAGTAATCCCAGAAGGAGCGGCGCAGTTCGGGATCGACCCCTACGGTTGGCTCATCCAGCAGAGCCAGGGTTGGTCGATGCACAAGCGCCGTTGCCAGAGAGAGCCGCTGGCGCATCCCGCCGCTGAATGTTCCGACGATATCATCGGCGCGATCGGCAAGTTCCACGCGTTCCAGCATCTCTTCAATGCGGGCTGCCTGTTCTTTGCCGTGCAGGCTATAGATTCTGGCAAAGAAGCGCATATTTTCACGAGCAGTGAGGTCCAGGTAGAGAGCGCTGAGCTGTGTCATATAGCCTGTTTTCAAGGCCACCTTTCTGGATGGGACATGCTCGCCCATAATGCGAATATCGCCGCTGGTCGGTTTAATCAGGCCGACAAGCATGCGAATCAGGGTCGTTTTGCCCGAACCATTCGGGCCGATCAGTCCAAAGGTCTCGCCGCGATTGATGGTCATATCCAGATGATTGATCACGTTCAATTTGCCAAAATTTTTGACAAGCTGCTGAATCTCCACCATTGGCGTTTGGACCGTTTCAGGATCTTGACTGGTGGTTGACATACGATGCCTCCCATTGACTGACTGATTAATTAATCCTATATAAAATAAAAAGGGCTTCAATCCATTGGCTGAAATCGCCGTAATCTATGCACTTCGCTGAATGAACGCGCTTGTGAAGCCAGGACGAACAGTGCAAGATATTACAAAAGAAGTTAGTCGGGTCGAATGCCGTCGAGAAGTGTGTTTACGACCGCGTCGGCAATCTCCTGGTGGGTATAGCGCAGCGCCTCGGGATCGTGTAACAACTGACGGCGCACGACAAACGTCAGGATACTGCCTGCCATCATATGCGTTACAACATCTGCCTTAATATCTGGACGAACGGTTCCTTTGCTGATCTGGGCCTGAAAATACATTCCAAGGAAGCTCAGCATGCGTTGAATAAACGTGGTGGGTAGCGAGAGCATTTGTGGATCATGCAGGAGTTCAGAGAGCAGCACACGCAAGATGCCAAGGAACTCTTCATTCTCGACAATTCTCAACACACGCAAGATCAATTGGGGCAGAAGAATCTCCGGTGGCAATTCCAGCATCTCAGGTGTAATTTGAGCGAGAATCTGGAATGGCGAACGTTCCTCCAATACAGCTTTGAGGAGCGCTTCCTTGCTTTCAAAGTAGTAGTAGATCAAACCTGTCGTGATGCCAGCTTCGCGGGCCACATCTCGATTGGTTGCACGGGCATAGCCCTTCTGGGCGAAAACGTGCATTGCCGCTTTAATGATTTGTTCGCGCCGATCCTCGACTACTTTTGGAGTCCGTGCCATCTCTGCTTATGCTTCTTTCCCAATGTGTATTTATTTGACTAACCAGTTAATTAAATTATAAGTACCTATAGTATCTTTGTCAAGTGGTCGGGGTTATTTTGCGGGTAAGCTGCTGCAAGTCTTTTCTGAATTACCGATTTTAGAGAAAGGAGAAGCTATGTAGCTTGAGGTGCTACTAGAAATTTCCGGCTTGTTTTGACGATTAACGAATGTATGCTATCCTTAGCAAGCAGGCTGTGTAAGTTGAGCCTGGCAAGGATAACGAGGTCAATCAATGGCTTGCCAAAAGAGAGTTTTCTTCCCCTAAAACTGTAGAATGAGGTGCAAAAATGTTAGATCGCGATTGGAATAACTTCTACAGGCTAACAAAAGATCAGCCTATTCATGTCCGCCTGCTCGAAGCGATTGAGCAGCTTGGGCGAACGGGTGAGGCGCTGGATCTAGGGTGTGGTATTCGTTCCGATACCCGCTACCTGATTGCGCAGGGTTTCCATGTTACAGCCGTTGATCGAGAGGCTGCGGCGCTGGAGAGTCTTGCGGACATTCCTCGTGAAAAGATTGAGCGTGTGCAGTCCTCGTTTGAGGATTTTAC
>DASSXK010000652.1:0-4816 GCA_035703945.1 Ktedonobacteraceae bacterium
GTCAGCGAGCACAACATCAACGCTGAGCAAATTGTCGATTGTCAGTCCATGTGTACGTGCGAGGTAGCCGATACCTCCCCCCAGCGTCAAGCCACCAACGCCGGTCGAAGAAACGATGCCACTGGGAGTAGCCAGGCCAAAGGCATGGGTCGCATGATCCACCTCGCCCCAGGTGGCTCCCCCTTCAACGCGAACGGTGGACGCGCCTGGATCGACACGTATGCCCTTCATATTTTTCAGGTCGATTACCAGGCCATCGTCGCAGGTGCCCAGGCCAGGACCATTGTGTCCACCACCTCGAACTGCCAAGGTTAGATCTTGCTCACGTGCGAAGTTCACCGCCGCAATCACGTCAGCCACATCCAGACAACGAACAATCAGGGCGGGCCGTTTCTTAATCATTGCGTTGTACACTTGCTGAGCCTCTTCGTAACCAGCATCGCCGGGCCGAAGTAACTCGCCGCGCAGGCGCGAGGCAAACTCCTGAATGACTGTTTCCTCTAAAGTGCTGCTCCTGGTTTGCTGTTCAGTCATACCGCTCTCCTTGTCTCTATTTTTTGTGGATGCCACGTTTGCAAAAGACCAAACGAAGCTTAAAAATAGATGTGGAACATTATGCGATAGATAAAATATCTGTTGTCCGCGTGCGTATTCTCAGATACGTTGCAAGGAGCATAGCATGGAGGGCGTTAGCAAAACGTTTGGACGCGTACGCCGGACCGCTATTTTCTATTGGAGAGACGTTAGTAAAGCGTTATTTATGCCAGCGAAGATGATTACATATGCGCGAGCAGAAGCCGAGCCGCTTCGAGGTCTGGTGTCTCAAATCCTTCTGTAAACCAGGCATAGATTTCTTTGAGCTGTTCTCGGGCATCTTCTGATCGATGTTGCAAGATGCAGAACCGTGCCAGGCTCATCGTCGCACGAAGTTCTAAAGACCGGGCTTGTTGCGATCGAGCGATCTCGATTGCCCGGAGGATCGCCACTTCGGCATCAATTGGATCGGCATCATGCATGAGCAGTAACTCGCCTCGGAGCCGATGCAACTCCGCATTCCACCAACGTTCATTGTGGGCATGGGCCTCAGCCAGGGCCTCATCGATGCAGAGCAGGCTCTCCTGGACACGTCCGGCTTTCCGATATACCTGCGCGAGTAGTGAAAGATAATATGGCAGACGCAGCCTGGCATTCGTGGCTTTGAACGCGCTAATCGAGCGATGTAACGACTCAATATGTTCCTTATCAGGCTGTTCTAATGCCTGTGCATAACAGACAAGGATGGAAGCCCAGGAATGGTAATAGGGAGCCTGATATTTTTCAGCGAGTACCAGGGCTTCCTCTGCATGCTTCTTTGCAATTACCTCATCAGCGCATAACTGCTGCAACATTGCCAGGTATGTCGATACAAGCGCCTGATTGAAAGGAGATGTATAGCCTTGTGTAAGTCTGACTGCCTCTTGTCCCCGACGATGGGCCTGCTGCGGATAGCCCAGGCACCAGAGCGCATGTGATTGCCATGCCATGGCGTGAGCTGCAAAGTCCCATCCCTGTGATTCTTGAAAATGGACAACTTGATCAGGATCGTACTCTTTGAGCATCTGCGCCAGGTTCGTGTTTGCTTCAGCGATCCGCCCCAGGTGCAGATGAGCGCCCGCAAGCAACATGCCAGCAACCGGTGGGGGACCAGAGCCGAGAGAGTGTTGATAGAGCGCATATAGCTCGTCAGAAACAAATTGCACTTTTTCAAGCCTGGCCTGGACCACATAGACAGATTGCAAGCCGTAGAGTGTCTGGGCTCGTTGTATATCGTCACCAACAATGTCGCATAATATCAGGGCGCGATCCATCATGCGCTCAAGTTCTGGTGCTGTCCACCCTTTTGTCACTCTGTAGAGAGGAGCCAACAAAAGTTGCAGGCAGAGCTCCTGCTTATCGCGCTTCAAGCCCGCAGGCAGAAATTCAAGCAGTTCCAGACTGCGCGAGAGCAGGCCGATTGCATCCTCATTCGCATAGACGCGTTGCGCGACTGCTGCCGCACGTTGATAAAAGGGCAGAGCCTGCTCGATCATACCCGCCCGCTCGTAGTGTGAAGCAATCTGGCCACTTACCCTATCAAGCTCCTCGCCAGCCAGCACTTCCAGGGCTTGCGCGACGCGCAGATGCAACATGCGACGCTGTGGCGCACTGATCTCTCCATATGCCACTTCGCGTAGTTTATCGTGCGTAAAGTCGTAGCTATTCGTGCCATGCTCGCGTACAATCCGCTTTTGCCACAATTCATCCAGAGCGTGGACGGCATCATCCACATCGGCTTTGCTGGCCGCAATCAAGAGATCGAGGGTGAATGCACGGCCAATCGTTGCGGCAAGTTCAGCAAAAGCATGAGATGCGGGCGAGAGTTGAAGCAGACGACCTGCAAGCACAGCATGAACGCGGGGCGGAAGCGTCTGCGCTCCATCGAGCGGGGAAAGTTGGTGGAGATGCCCGTTATCGGGGGCTTGTTCTAAATTGGCCCTGACCATTTCAACGACAAACAGAGGGTATCCGCCGGTCTCGCGGTACAGGCGTATGACCGACGCTGGTAGCCATTCATGTTTGGTGACCTGAGCTGCTAGCTTTGCTGTTTCCGCCGCATCTAACGGCGCGAGTGCGATTTCTGTTACAGCCGTTGTGCTTTGTAGATGCAGTAGCAGCGTACGCAGCGGATGGTTGGATGGCAACTCTTCCGCGCGAGCGCACGCGATAACCAGCAACCGGGCCGAGGGATCAAAACGTAACAAGAAATGAAGCCATTCCAGTGTTTCTGGGTCGCACCATTGAACATCATCGATCAGCAAGAGCAACGGATATGGCGCGACAAAGATCGCCCGCGCCAGGGCCTCAAAGAATCGCTGGCGCTGACCGTATCCGGTCATGGGCTCGTAGCCAGGGAGATCCGGCTGCTCAGTGAACAACTCTGGCAAAAGACGCGCGACCTCAGTCAACCAGACTGTACCAAGTTGCCTGAGTGGTCCACGCAGGCCAACACTTCTGAGCCAATCCGTAACGGGTCCAAGCGAGAGCTGACCCTCAGCAGCATAGGAGCGCGTCTTCGCAGTAATTGCCCCCTGCTGCTCAGCCCACAGCAGAAATTCCTCGGCCAGGCGCGATTTGCCAATGCCAGCTTCCCCGGTTATAAGGACAAAGTGCGGTTTAGCCGTGCTTGCCGTATGCCAGGCGAGTTGCAGCCTCTCCCACTCGCGTGCTCGTCCAATCAGCGTTGTGGTGGCAGAGAACAGTGGTTGCGTCGTCTTGATGTCGCGCTGCATAAGTTGCTCGTAGGCGGCGCGGGTTGCTCCATCTGGATCAACACCCAGTTCGCGCTGTAAGGTAGTGACGCAGGTGTGATAGACCCTCAAAGCGCTGGCGCGATCGTTATTCAAGGCATGCAGGCGCATCAGATGGCGAGAAAGGTCTTCGGAGATAGGGTCAAGCGCCAACAGACGTGTGGCATAGCGAATGGCGATGACAAGCTCGCCTCGTTCCTCAAAGAGACGTAGCAGATGCTCAAGAACTTGTCGGTGAAACTGGCGTAGCCTCTCCCGCTCAGGTACGATCCATCCCTCATAGCAGTCAGGGAGCAATTCACCATTATAGAGAGCATCTGCTCGTTCGAGCAAGCTCTGAAGCACTGTCTGATTATGTAGTTGTACGGCTGTATCGACAAGTGCAAGCGTATGTTCGAAATCAGCAACATCGAGATGAAAAGGGATAACGGGATGCCAGTGCAACAGGTGAGCATCGGCAGAAAGGAATTGTTCTATTTCCGGAAAAGCCTGCCGCAGTTGATGGAGTAGTTGGCGCAAATTATTGCGAGCCTGAGCCTCGGTGGCGTCAGGCCAGAAGAGGAAGGCCAGGTGCTGGCGCTGCTGGGGAGCCTCGCTATGTAAGACAAGATAGGCCAGCAGTGAGCGCAGGCGCGTCGTATTAAGGGTATTCACCTGATGGTCGTTATAGGTCAGGCTGAAATCACCAAGTAAGCGGATATGAAGGGTTGGCATCGTCATAACCTGTTATCTTTCTCATCTTCGAACACAAAGAATCTAAAGGGAGATTGAAGAGTGCCTTTTTACTCAGCCTACTCTGTAAAACGGTCTGACCAGGAGTTTTTCTCAACCTTTTCCTGGTTTTTCAAAAATGTTCAGTTGTTTCTAACTATCTTCTTGTGATGAGCCTCATGTCTTGTGATTCTTTTGAGATACATTTCTTTGTGCTGTGCCTTCATTGTGATCTTTTGCAAGTATGCTGAAAGTGTAAGGAAAGACAAAGCTCCTTGAAACAACGAAAGGGAAAACAAAATGTTCACTCAACAGAAAATGACCTTCAATTTAGGCCTGCTGCTTGCTACTATCGCAGGCATCTGGACAATTGTTCATATTATTCTAGCATTTGCGGGCAATACAACAAACATTTATTGGAACGAGGGTTTGATAATCCTGTTTGTTCTCGCATTGATTCTAGCTTTTGTTCAGTACGCGGAGGAACGCACTGATCTCAAAAAAATTTCTACAACTGAGCGGTTTCCTGAGCCTACAATTGCGCGATTCTTTACAGGTTCAACAGGATCTTCCCCATTGTGGTTTGTCGTGCGGATGTTTGTGGGAGCCGAATGGTTCCTGGCTGGTTATGAAAAGGTAATCTCGCCGGCCTGGGGCACCTCTGGTAAGGCGATTGCAGGGTTTGTTGCCGGAGCGCTGGCGAAAACATCAGGAGCGAATCCATCTGTTCAAGGATGGTATGCCAGCTTCTTACAGAATTTTGTTCAGCCGAATGCTGG
>DASSXK010000695.1:0-2269 GCA_035703945.1 Ktedonobacteraceae bacterium
AATCCATGCCAGATGTTAGCCCTACAAAATGGCATCTTGCGCATGTTACCTGGTTCTGGGAAACCTTTCTGCTCTCGGCCGCGAAGCCCGATTATCGCTCGCCCCGGCCTGAGTACGCTTATCTCTTTAACTCTTATTACAATTCGCTTGGGAAGCGTCATAGCCGACCCAGGCGCGGTTTAATCTCACGTCCAACCGTCAAAGAGACCTATGAGTATCGGCACTATGTCGACGAAGAGGTTCTTCAGTTCCTCTCACGGATCGACGAAGAGCAGCTTAGCAATCTGACGCCGATCATCTCGCTGGGGCTCAATCACGAGCAGCAGCACCAGGAGTTGATGCTGACTGATATCAAGCATGTCTTTTCCTGCAATCCACTCCATCCGGTCTATCAGGCTCGTGAAATCAGGCCGTCCGGCAACGTACCACCGTTGCGCTGGAGTTCGTATCCCGAGGGAATCAACTGGATCGGCTTCCAGGGCGAAGTCTTCAGCTTTGACAACGAAGGTCCTCGACACAGAGAATTTCTTGAGGCTTTTCAGATTGGTTCTCGCCTGATTACAAACAGCGAATATCTGGAATTTATCAAAGCTGGTGGCTATACCAATCCCCTCCTCTGGCTCTCTGACGGCTGGAACGCTGTACAGCAGGAAGGTTGGGATGCTCCTCTCTATTGGGAGAATCACGATGGCTCATGGTACCAGATGACTCTGAGCGGACTACGCGAGGTTGATCCTGCCGAGCCGGTCTGTCATGTTAGCTTCTATGAGGCCGATGCCTTCGCCCGCTGGTCCGATGCCCGCCTTCCAACCGAGGCGGAATGGGAGATCGCGGCTCGCGACACATCGATCGAGGGGAATTTTGTTGGACAGGGACTCTATCATCCCGCCCCCCTGAGCAGTTCTCACACGGGTGAGCAACCTGCCCAAATGTATGGCGATGTCTGGGAATGGACGCAGAGTCCTTACTCGCCCTATCCAGGCTATAGGCCAGCGTCAGGGGCCGTTGGTGAGTATAACGGCAAGTTTATGTGCAATCAGATGGTGCTGCGTGGAGGTTCCTGCGCTACATCCATTTCCCATATGCGTCCAACCTATCGCAATTTCTTTCCCCCTGATGCGCGCTGGCAATTCATGGGTATTCGTCTGGCAAAGGGGGTGTAACATCCTAAATCCAACCGAGAGTCCTGTCCGTATCTACGACTTTGAGCCGCAACGCAAAGCCTTTCTTGACGAGGTCATGCAAGGGTTACTTCAACCTCGTAAAGAGCTGCCAAGCAAGTTCTTTTACGACGAGGTCGGATCGCAACTCTTTGAACAGATCTGTGATCTGGATGAGTATTACCCGACACGTGTAGAGCTTGGTATCATGCAGGCCCAGGCACAGGAAATGGCCGAGTTGTTCGGTCCCAACTGCCTGCTAATTGAGTACGGTAGCGGCAGCAGTACAAAGACCCGCACCCTGCTGGATACCCTGCAAACGCCCGCTGGCTATGTTCCGATCGATATCTCGAAAGAACAGCTCATTCAGTCGGTAGCAGCGCTTGCCGCCTCCTATCCTGACTTAAATGTTCTGCCGGTTTGCGCGGACTATACCAGCGCTTTCGAGCTTCCAACACCGAAATGTCCCGTTTCACGCCGCATCGCTTACTATCCTGGCTCAACGATCGGTAACTTCGATTCAGAGCCAGCGCGAGCGTTTTTGAAGCAGATCGCGAAAACCTGTCAGGGTGGTGGTCTGCTGATCGGGGTGGATCTGAAGAAGGATTTCAATATCCTGCATCGCGCCTATAACGACCAGCAGGGGCTAACGGCGCAATTCAATAAGCATTTGCTTTTCCGGATCAATCAGGAGCTTGGGGCAAATTTCTTGATCCAACAGTTTGGACATTATGCCTTTTATAATCCGGGTGAAGGGCGCGTCGAAATGCATCTCGTCAGTCTGAAAAATCAGACCGTCAGGCTTGGTGAGGTTGAAATCAACTTCAAGCTTGGTGAGAGCATCTGGACTGAGAGCTCCTACAAGTACACCCGCGAGGAATTTGCTCAACTCGCCCAGAGTGCTGGCTTCACCGTTGAGCGCGTCTGGACCGATCCACGCGAATTCTTCAGCGTTCAGTACCTTACAGCCAATTAAATCTGCTCAGACCTTACAAGCAATGAAGTTTGATCAAATCTGATAGCCTTGCCTATCAGGCTGAAACAGATTGGCTTTGGATAATCGGAGGGAAGATGCGCATTTAGGGCGTCTCTTCCCTCTGGCTTGAATC
>DASSXK010000763.1:0-6586 GCA_035703945.1 Ktedonobacteraceae bacterium
GTGCACCTAAGCGGCTAGCAACTGGATTGCCATAGAAGCCGATTACGCCCGCGAGATTCTGGTCGTTGCCAGCCTGATTGAAGGAGATTGAGCCGCCGAAGCAGAAGCCGACCGTGAAGATCGCCCTGGGTGGGTTGGGGAGCCCGCGCAGGTAAGCTACGGCGGTAGCAATATCCGCACTCAGTGTTTCAAATTTGGTCTGCATGACATGCGACATAAAATCAAAATCCTCGCCACGAGTCGCAATATCCGATGTTCGGCCGAAATAGTCAATTGAAATCGCTGTTACTCCGGCCTCGGCAAAGCGCAGGGCCAGCTCTTTGTAGAAATGGAAGAGGCCACGGACATCTGGCAGAATCACAATCCCCGCGCCTGTGGGATTCTGGGGCAGGGCGGTATAGGTTGCGAATTGCGTTCCATCGGCCGATTGCAGGATCAGATCCTGACCCAGAACGGAGCCACCACCGGTCGATTCAATTGGGGGTTCGGCGTTAAGTTCAAAACACATGCACTTGAACCTTTCTAAATAAAGCTATCATCAGCTATACCAGATAACTGATGCACAGACCTCTATCGTGGGCAAATCTCTGTCTAACCAGACCTGTCTTTGCAGGTAGCACTATCATTCTACGAGTTTCTTACATTAAGCGTCAATCTCAACCTGCCGGAATGCCTGTACAAGCGTGTTCTTTTGCACGAAAGATATGAAAAAACCTCTACGAAGAAGTGGTATTGTTGCCTGAGAGATGATATTCTGAGAGGTAGATCCGATGTACACGTATTCTTGTCACAGGAGACGATAAAAAATGACCACAAGCGCAACTGATACAACGCAGAGTAGCTTCTTGAATCAGCAGCCACTAAAGATGCTGATTGGGGGCCAATGGGTAGAGTCCGCCAGTGGAAAAACGTTTGAGACCTTTAATCCCTCAACTGGTGAGGTGCTGGCTCACGTTGCGGAGGCCGACGCTGAGGATGTGAATAGGGCAGTCATTGTGGCCCGCAAGGCTTTTGAGAGCGGCCCCTGGCCGAAAATGACCCCCTCTCAGCGCGGCCGCCTTCTCTGGAAGCTGGCTGATCTGATCGAACAGAATGCCGATGAGATGGCCCGCTTAGAGACGCTCGATAACGGTAAGCCGATTAAATATTCCAAAGGTGGTGATGTGCCGCTGACTGCCGATCATTTCCGCTATTTTGCTGGCTGGGCGACCAAGCTGGAAGGCGAAACGATTCCGGTCTCGATCCCGAATATGTTCACCTATACACTGCGGGAGCCACTGGGCGTGGTGGGTCAGATCATCCCCTGGAATTTTCCGTTGCAGATGGCAGCCTGGAAGCTTGCCCCGGCCCTGGCCTGTGGCAATACCGTGATTTTGAAACCTGCGGAGCAGACGCCTCTGACAGCACTGCGCCTGGGTGAGCTGATCTGTGAGGCTGGCTTTCCTGACGGGGTCGTGAATATCCTGCCAGGCTTTGGTGAGACGGCGGGTGCGGCTCTGGCAGCCCATCCCGATGTGGATAAGATCGCCTTCACCGGCTCGACCGAGGTCGGAAAAAAGATCTTGCAGGCCAGCGTGGGCAATCTGAAACGTGTGACGTTGGAGCTGGGTGGCAAATCACCAAATATCATCTTCCCCGACGCGGACCTCAAGTTCGCGGTGCGCGGTGCGATCAATGCGATCTTCTTTAACCAGGGACAGGTCTGTACAGCGGGCAGCCGTCTGTTTGTGCATAAGTCGATTTACGACCAGGTGCTGGAGCAGTTGAGTGGAGCTGCCCAGAAGATGAAGGTTGGTCAGGGAATCGATCCCGCGACCGATATGGGGCCGCTGATCTCCAGGGAGCAATTGGAGCGTGTATCTGGCTATGTCGATATTGGTAAAGGCGAGGGTGCAACGGCGCTGACTGGTGGCTCACGTCCTGCCGATGAGCATTTGAAAGGCTACTTCTACCAGCCGACGATCTTCTCAAATGTAAACGATGAGATGCGGGTCGCGCAGGAGGAGATCTTTGGTCCGGTGGTTGCAGCGCTTCCATTCGAGGATATCGAAGAGGTCGCCACCCGTGCCAACCGTTCGATTTATGGCTTGGCGGCTGGTATCTGGACCAGCGATGTCAAAAAGGTGCATAAGATGGCGGCGGCTCTGAAGGCCGGCGTGATCTGGGCGAATACCTATAACCAGTTTGACGCGGCGGCACCCTTCGGTGGCTATCGTCAGAGTGGTTATGGGCGCGAGATGGGTCACGCTGTGCTCGACGCGTATACGCAGACGAAAACGGTCTGGATTAACTTGCGCTAAGTTAGGCTGTAAGCCAGCAAAGCAAGAAGTCGTGGTGAGTACCAACCTGAGGGTACTTGCCACGACTTCTTGCTCTATGCTCTCTTTTTTCGCTGTTTTGCGAAGACGACTTGCTTATGAATGTTGATCAAAAGCTGATCGAGAACGATATTGTGGATTCGGGTTATTTCCCTCATTTGGGCGAGGTGTTTTTTGTGGATCGCTGGCCTGTAATTGTTGAAAACCTGGCTGGGCTCCATTACTGGGATATTGAGGGAAGCCCTGTTGTCCGTTATTGGAGTATCGAGGGAAAGTCGGTTGTGAGGTTTGACCTGGAGCCGGGGTCAATGGACGCCGTGGGGTACTATCCGGGACTTGAGGAAAGGCCATTCCTTGATTGGGCAAAGATGAGTAAACTTCTGGTGGCGTACTGGTTGAGAGTTGTGTGGCATATTGATTTGCCCCATTTCCGTTGTTGTTGAATGATGGGAAGCCTTTTTGGGGCGTATTGTTCGGGTTTGGTTGCGCTTGCGGGAATGGTCTACGTGGCGTCTGGGCTGGGAATGGCGGAATTGCTCCTGCTTGCTGAGGTGCGTTGGATGTGTAGGCTGCGAAATCCTGCTGCGGTGGAAGTGGATTGCTTATAGGTGCCCGGCCAATTCCTGGTTGCTGCTGGCGGCGCTGGCGCTCATTCAGCAAGACGTTATTGCGATGCTGCTCTAAAGCCAGGGCATCTTCTTTTTCTTTCAAGCGGGCGGCCTCTTCGGCTTTGCGCTGCTTCTCCTGGATGTCCAGCAGGGCCGAAACATTCCGACGCCAGTTAATCGCAACCAGGCTGATGTAGAACATTTCACCAAGGATGCAGAGAACGGCGACTATTGCCAACAAAATTTTGACTGTTTGACTGACTGTAAAGAATGACGTAAATAGCAGAACAACGAGCGCGAGATGCGTCAAAATAAATGTGATAAATGGAACCAATTTTGCCGAAATTTCTTGCCTTCTGAGCTTGCGAAGCGCTGTCTCAGCAGGTTTGGTTGTCGGTAATAGCTGATTCATCCCTGTACCCCTATCGTGGATTACTGTTGGTAACAATTCTACGCTTACAACAATCTGCTTTTTTGGAGTTACATGTCAATAAAAACAGATAAATATAGTACTTATCTATTTTTGTGTGGCTTGTATCGAATGAATTTGCTGGTTTTTTATTGTCGAGCTTGCATTACTAATCGAAAAACGCATCAAAAACGCGAAGATTCTGAGTGGCTTTTATTTCTCTATGTATTTGGTACGATTTGCCATACTAATTTGTAACATTTGTGCCTATTGCAGTAATAGCGTAAATAAATCTGCTTAATTTTTACGAGGGGTTGAAAAAATATTGCTTCTATTCTATTACTATCTTTTTGAATGAGCGTTGACAGATTGCTGGATAATGTATAGTGCAGATATCATAGTTGTGTTTGTTTACAGGTTACGGCAATAGCTTGCTTAAGTGGTGATGGTTGTTTTGGCGGGTGAAAGATTTGGGGAGACAAAGATGCAAAACGTTGTGGAAGAGTCGCGCCCATCGCTTGGAAGTTTGCTAAAAATCTGGTTGCAGATAGCATTTGAGGCCTTTGGGGGTGGAGCGTCAGCCAATCTGTTGATTCGAGAAGCCTTTGTGGAGAAACACCAGTGGATCAGCGAAGATGCTTATCTCCGTTATCGAGACCTTTCTGTGGTGGCACCGGGCAGCAACCTGTTGTCGTTGGTGATTTTGATTGGTCGGAAGCTGCGAGGTGGTCCAGGCGTTGCGGTCTCTTTAGTGGGGATGGTGCTGCCGGGCGTTGTGGTCACAATGGCTTTTACTATCGGATTTAGTCTGATTCAACATACCATTGTGATGCAGGCTATTTTAAATGGCTTGATTCCGGCGACGGCAGGAACAGCTCTCTATCAGGCTGTTCGCTTTAGCTGGCCTCTGTTAAAGCATGAACGCTATGTGAGTATGATAGGCGTTATCCTCTGTCTTGCGGTGATCCTGATCGATACGCTTGCTATCATTCTTTTTAAGGCTCCTGCTGTGCTGATCGTGCTGGCTTCGGCCGCCCTGGGGACGCTTATTTTCCGCAGTGGACCTATCCATATGGATGATCAGGAGAAGAAGGGGGAGATGCTGAAAGCAGACGCTCTCGAAGAAAACAGTGGTTCGTTGCTGGGAATGTTAAGGGGGAAGGTGCGTGGCGAGAGAGATAGGGTGGTAAAATGATCCAGCTTTTTCCGCTTCTGCTGTATTTGTTGAAAGCATCCTTCTTTTCTACGGGAGGGTTGAGCAATATTACCAGTCTGCAACAGGATTTGATTGGCCGCCACTGGGCCACAATCGATGACTTCAATCACTCAATCGCCATCAGCCAGGTGATTCCCGGACCCAATGGTCTGTGGGTGCTGAGCCTGGGATATTTGATTTATGGTTATATTGGGGCGGCTCTAGCGCTGGTTTCGGTTATTTTGCCACCGTTGCTGGTGCTTGTTATCGATGGAATTTATCGCGAAGTGAAGCCACACCCCTGGGTGAAGGGGGCCTTGCGGGGGATCTCGCTGGCGATCGTGGCAATTCTGCTTAACGTTTGCTGGTCGATTCTTCAGCGGCCCTCGTTTGATCAGCGGGCCTGGCTGATCGCGGGAGGAGCATTCTTGCTGATGATGACACGTAGAGTGAATATTCTGGCGATTTTGGGATTGGCCGCGCTGGTCGGGTTGTTAGTCTATCGCTAAGGGGCACTTGAATACAGAAGATAGGTTGTTAGATTTGATATAATGCCCGTACCGACAGTTTATGTTCATGGAGTGCCAAACACAGATTTCAACAGGGGCTTTCAACAATGCAAAATCTACCTGCTACTTCCAGGCCGAGTGTCTGGAAATTGTTTTTTTTATGGGGCGGGATCGGGCTACAGTCGTTTGGAGGCGGGGCTTCAACGATGTTTTTGATTCAACAGACATTCATTGAAAAATATGCATTTATTACACGCGAGGAATTTTTGCATTTCTTTAGCCTGTGCGCTTTTACACCAGGAATTAACATTGTGGCTTTAACGATATTGATTGGCCGCAAGTTAGGTGGTGCTCTGGGTATCCTGGTCTCGATTCTTGGACTGCTTGTTCCCAGCGCGACGATTACCTGCCTCTGTGTGGTTTTATTTGCGATGGTGCAGCACGCGCCGGTGGTCCAGGCGATTTTGCATGGGGTTGTGCCCGCGACGGCTGGCGTGATGTTTGTCGTCGGGTTGGGATTTGTCAAACCGCTATTTGAACGACGACGAGAGGAAGGCTGGCCCTGGTTTTTGGCCTGCCTGCTGATGATTGCGGCCTGTGCATTGGCGATCATTCTTTTTAACCTATCGGTGATTCCGGTGTTGCTGGCAGCGGCTCTGCTAGGAATCGTGATTTTTAGAAGCCAGCGTATCAATCCAGAAGATGTGCCACCGATTTCGCCGGTTGCTCCAATTAACCGTGAACAGGGAGGGAAATAAGATGCCTGCTCCACTGCTCTATTTTCTCTTGTTTTTCAAGGCATCATTGTTTTCGACGGGTGGGTTTAGTAATTTGCCGAGCTTGCGCCAGGATCTTCTGGCGCGCCACTGGGCCACGGATGCCACCTTTGCGCAATCCCTGGCAATCGGACAGATTACGCCGGGACCAAATGGTCTGTGGGTGATCTGCCTGGGCTATCTGACCTACGGCTACCTGGGGGCGGTCCTCTCGCTGGTGGCCCTGACGATTCCTCCGTTCCTGGTGCTGGTGAATTCAGCGGTGTATGCGCGAATTGAGAAGCAACGCTGGGTGAAAGGCTTTATGCAGGGCATTTCGCTGGCTGTGATCGGCATCCTCTTTACGGTGAGCTGGGCGATTATCAGTCGGACCTCGACGGACTGGCGAAGCTGGCTGATTGCGATCGGTGCAGTTGTGCTGGCTTTGAACAAGCGCATCAATGTCGTTTTCATTCTGGCACTGGCAGGAGCGGCCGGGTTTCTTTTGTATCATTGATTGCCAGGCAAGCAACTAATCTCTCTCAGACGGCTTGCGCTTTTGAGAGAGGTTTAAGCGGGACATTGCTTATATGCTAAGGGGATACTGATGGCGACCTCGCAGCCGCCGTTGGGCGAATTCTGAATTGCGATAGTACCATTGTGTTTCTCGACCAGTAATTTGCAGGTGTAGAGGCCAAGTCCAGCCGCTTTGCGGGCACTTTGGCCGGGTTGAGGTTGTCCCTGATAAAACTTTTCGAACACATGGGGTAGATCTTGCGGGGCAATGCCTCT
>DASSXK010000007.1:0-7732 GCA_035703945.1 Ktedonobacteraceae bacterium
TCCATAGGCGGCGTATGAGGCCAGAATAGTTGTGGCATAGGAAGCATTTAAGCTAAAGCCAAAGATCAAAAAGAAGAGCGTTGGAAAGCCTATTCCAAAGACGACCGACGGCGGATCACGGAAGATCTTCAGCAATTCGCAGTAGAAGAAGTAGCCCCAGGGAGCCGCTTTGCGCTGGGTTGTCAGGGAGGTTGCTGGCGGATCTGGTATCTGTTCTCTAGAAAATGTCGCCATGTTGCTTGCTCCTTTATTTAAGAAGGTGGATTTATTATCTATTAATAAGTCTGATTATGAGTGTTGTTGTTTGAATTCAGGAAAGCTTTATCTCTTGTATTATGCTTTGCCATTATTGGTGAGTGATAGGAAAGCCTCTTCGAGGCCTGCTCCGATAACTTCAAGATCGCTTATTTCCACTTCTTGCCTGAAAAGGGTCGCCAGGAGAGCTTCCGGCGCTTTTGTAAGGATTTCAAATTTGTTTCCGATGAGATAGAAGGATTGTGGAGAAACCAGCGCGTTGAGTTCCTCAATCGTCCTGTTTGAACTACGAAAGCGGACCTGCTTGCCACCGACATGACCTTTAATCTCGTCAGGGGTGCCGTCTGCGATGATTTCTCCCTGATTGATAACGATGATGCGTTTGGCCAGAGCATCTGCCTCTTCCAGATTGTGGGTGGTCAGGATGATGGTTTTTCCTTGCGCAACCTGGCGATTAATCTGATCCCAGAAGGCGCGGCGCGCCTCTATATCAAGTCCTGTGGTGGGTTCATCGAGAAAGAGTATGTCGGGATTGCCGACGAGAGCCAGCGCAAAGAAGACGCGTTGCTTCTGACCGCCAGAGAGGCGAGACAGGCGTGTATTTGCCTGTTCTTGCAGGCCTGCCATTTTAATGGCTTCCTGCGTGAACATCGGATTATCGTGAAATCTCCCAAAAAGCTCGATAAGTTCGTGGACTTTGAGGGTCGCTGGCACACCGGATTCCTGGAGCATCACGCCGATCCGTTTTCGGTGATTAGCGAGGCGAGGATTCTCTCCGAAGAGTGTGACATTGCCGCCGCTGGGTCGTCGCATTCCAAGCATCAATGCAATTGAAGTAGACTTACCCGCTCCATTAGGTCCAAGCACGGCTACGACTTCACCCTGCTTCACCGTCAGGTTGATATTTTTAAGCGCCCGGACATCGCGATAGTTCTTAGAGACATTTTGCAATTCAACTGCGGGTGTTGATGAGCTTGTTCCCATCAGGTTTCCCTCCTACGTATGTAATCAACGTTTGTGTTTCTACTAGAAGTATAGGAGAGAACTGGTGAGTTTAGGAAGTGTAGAATGGCCTGATTTAGGAATATGACGAAAGTCATGCATGCTTGTTCATTTTAGCCACTGGGGGAAAGATCTTGCTCCTCGTGTGTAACCAGGGGGAAAGCCAGATAAAAGGTTGATCCCTCTCCTTCTTTTGATTCAAACCAGATACGACCTGCCTGCATTTCGATCAGGGTTCGGCATAGATAGAGGCCTAACCCTGTACCTGTAATTTCGTGGGTATTTCCTCCACGAACGAACCGTTAGAAAAGCTTAGTTTGTTTGCTCTAAGGGAATACCGATCCCTTGATCACTTATGTTTAGCAACGCCTCTTTGGTGGAACCCTCTTTCCAGACTTTGACATCGATCTGAAAAATACCAAAAAGTACCCTTGTGTATTGTCACAAGGGTAGAAATTTGCAGCTTCTATGAGCTTGTTTCAGTTGCCCCTGACCGATTGAGCAGGCCAGGTCAGGCACGGGTAATCGTAATCCCGAGCGAGCGATATGGTTCGAGCATTTCGTCCGAAATGCCGTGTTCAGTGATAATATCAGTGAGTTCGCTTAAAGGACCGACGATATAGGGAGCGGCCGTGTTGATTTTCTCAGGTGAAGCGAGGGCAACGACCTCGGCTGAGCAGGCGATCATGGCCCTTTTCAGATAGGCTTCATCCAGGTCAACAGTACTGATACCAACTTTGGGGTGGAGGCTACAGATCCCGAGCATATAGAGGTCCGCTCGGACCATTTGCAAAGCATCCAACGTCGCTACGCCGACCGTGACCAGCGAGTGTTTGAATAGATGGCCACCCAGCATAATAACTTCAATATGTGGATGATCCGCCAGGGCGACTGCCAGGGGAGGACTATTCGTAATCACAGTTGCGTGGAGATCCTGAGATAAGTTCCTGGCAACCTCAATATTTGTCGTTCCCCCATCAAAAAGCACGACCTGGCCTTCACGCACCATCGAGGCCGCTGCGCGTGCAATCGCAGACTTGGCTCCGGGCTCCTGATTCTGCCGTGAAGCAAAATTAGCGACAGCAGGCGAAATTGGCAGGGCTCCCCCATGGACTCGCTGGAGCAGTCCCTCGGCCGCGAGGTCGCGTAGATCTCGCCGGATCGTATCCTCTGAAAGGTTCAGCTCTTCACTGAGCTTCTTCGCAACCACCGTCCCATCGCGATGCAGAACAGTAAGTATAAATTGACGACGTTCCGCTGTTAACATTGCATTCCTCCGCAGCTTCTTTGCGCGAATTTCTCTGGATTTACGTGAAATTACCAGAATTTAACCTTTGTTTTACACGAATATGCGTGTTTTGAATTGACATTGCACGAAATTGCGCGTATAATTTGGATATAGAAAGTATATCACACCGTCGTGTTTGCGCATTTGTCTTAGTTGACCATGAATTATAAGAGATAGTGAGCTTGCTGAAAGCAAGAAAGATGATAACTATGATGACAATTGAAAATACCACAATTACGATTGCAAAAGATCAGATGGGCGCAACAGAAGACGTTTTTCATAAAATGACCTCGTACCTGGAATGTTCCGCCCATTGCCAGGACTACCTGCTGACCCGCCACCTCGATTCAGCCAGCTATATTCTGAGCAGTTCCTGGGATAACGATCTCTGGCGTGGTTTCGCATGGCGCTACTTTAGAGATCTCTTCACCTCCGCCGGGGTAGAATTTCAGATCGCGATGCAGACCGGGGCTGGCGAGAATATGGCTCAGCCTGAGGTTCTGCGGACGCTTGTTCACAAGTAAGCTTTAATAGTCATTCCGATGCTCCTTGTAATCTATTCGACCTGAAATGCTGTTTGCTGGCGTCTTATAGTCGGATACTTACAGGGAGAAGAAGTGAATGTTTGATATAGATGTTTTCGTTCAGGATCAGGAGAATCAAGCCCGTATTCAAGTCTGGCGTTCAGGCACCTGTGCTGAGGACGCTAAGTGTGTCCTTTACTGGATGCAGCGTGCGCAGCGGGGACGTGAAAACCACGCTTTGAATACGGCGATTGTCCTGGCCAACACCTTACGTGTACCCGTCATCGCCGCTTTTGTCGTGACTGACTACCCTCAGGCCAACCTGCGCCCCTTCACATTTATGCTGGAGGGTTTGACCGTGACCGCTGATCATCTGAAAAAGCGTGGCATCCCCTTTGTTATGCGACAAGGTAGCCCATCTGACGCGATTGCCTGGTTAGCAAGCGAGCTTGGTGCGGCAGTAGTTGTCAGTGACATGTGCGAGTTGAGGGTGCCGAGGCAGTGGCGTACTGATTTGAAGAAACGCCTGTCAATCCCTTTTCTGTGTGTCGATTCCGATACCGTCGTGCCCATGACCAGTATCCCGCACCTGGAATACGCGGCGCGTACGATCAGACCAAAAATCCAGCGACTCCTCCCCTTATTCTTGCAGCCAGTGGTTGATATTGATCCAATGTATCCTCTAAAGCAAGCACCCTGTGATCCTTGTGAGACCAATAATCCTTTATGCTATCTAGATCGCTTACAGATTGATAGAAGTGTCGCACCCTCACAAGATACCCATGGAGGTTATGACGAGGGTCAGAAGCGCATTCAGCGCCTTCTCAAGGATCGTTTAGGGGCATATGGGGATAGGCGCAACAATCCCGAGCTTGTTGGCACAAGCGAGCTTTCGGCTTATTTGCATTTTGGGCAGATTTCTGTGCAGCAGCTTGCCTGGGAGGTCGATCAATATCAGTCTGATGGGACAACTGGCAGTTATCTTGATGAAAGCGGCGGAAAGGGTATCTACCTGGAGGAGTTGATTGTCAGGCGCGAACTGGCGATTAATTTTGCCTATTATAATCCTCGCTACGATAGCCTGGAAGGTTGCCCTGAATGGGGCCGGAAGACGCTCATGAAGCATGCCAGCGACCCTCGTGAGTGGATCTATTCTCGCCAGGAGTTGGAAGAGGCCAGGACGCATGATGAGCTTTGGAATGCCTGTCAGCTTGAGATGGTTGTGATGGGTCGCATGCACGGCTACATGCGGATGTACTGGGCTAAAAAGATTCTTGAGTGGAGCGAAACGCCTCAAGAAGCTTTTGCTACCAGCGTCTACCTGAACGATAAGTACGAGCTGGATGGCCGGGATGCAGGCGGCTACGTTGGCATAAGCTGGGCCATCGGAGGGTTGCATGATCGCCCCTGGAAGGAGCGTCCGATTTTTGGCCTGATCCGTTATATGTCCGCCGATGGAATGAAGCGGAAATTTGATACTCAAGCTTATATCTACAAGTATGGGAAGACACTTTTTAGGAGGTCGTGAAGAAACTGGGGGTATATCAATCCTGATAGAAAAAAAGAGAACCTGCTACCTTTTTGAGTGGCAGGTTCTTTTTAGTGCCCTGAACTAAAGGGCATCCACGTGCATGTTCATGTCTATTTTGACGTCGCTTTCCTCGTCCTCGGATTCGGGCGGCAACTCGGGGTGCTCGTGAATGTCGATCTCTAGCTTATCGTTGGTTGCTCGTACGGTGACTTCGCCCTGGGCAGGAATGTTTCCCAGCAGGATGCGTAGACTCAACGGGACAGTCAGCAAGCGTTCAATAGTTCGGCGCAATGGACGGGCACCCTGGGTTTGACTGAAGCCTTCCTTCGCCAGGAGGGCAATCGCGCTCTCGTCGGCTTGCAGGGTCAGACCCTGCTCCAGCAGGCGAGTACCCAGCTCGATCATTTGCAGACGCGTGATTTCATTGGTCTGTTGCTGATTGAGCGGGTGGAAGATGACCACTTCGTCAATACGGTTTAAGAACTCTGGCCGGAAGGTTTGGCGTAGGCGATCCATGAGCTGGTCGCGCTGAATCTCCTCCGTCGTGTTTTTGGCGTTGGTGCGGAATCCACTGGGCATCGAGCGGCCAAGCATCTCGGTACCGATGTTTGAGGTCATAATCCAGATGGCGTGCTGAGCATCGATCGTGTGGCCCTGGGAATCTGTCAGGCGACCGGCGTCGAAGACTTGCAGGAAGAGATCGAAGACCTCGGGATGCGCCTTCTCAACTTCGTCGAGAAGTACGACACTGTGTGGGCGGCGACGCAGTTTACCTGTCAGTTGACCTTCTTGATCGTGGCCGACGTATCCGGGAGGGGCTCCCACCATACGCGAGACGGCATGCTTTTCCATGTACTCTGACATGTCAACACGGATCAGATGCTCGTCCGAGCCGAAGACTTCGGTCGCCAGCGCACGGGCAAGCTCGGTTTTACCAACGCCCGTCGGTCCGAGGAAAAGGAAGACACCCGCCGGACGGTTGCGTGGCTTGAGGCCGGCACGTGAGACCTGGATGGCCTGGGAGACGCGCTTGATGGCTTCATCCTGACCAATGACACGTGTTCTCAAACGGGCATCCAGATTCAGCAAGCGATCTCGCTCTTCGCGACCGGGGGCATGCACCGGAATCCCTGTGCGAGCAGAGATGACGTCCGCGATCATTGCCGCTGTGATTTCTGGTATCACTGGTCTTTCATCCTCGTCCATGTCCCTCATGTCGTTTTCAAAGGCCTGGGTTTCTTGAAGCGATTGATGTTGCTCGTGCTCTTCAATCGTGAAGATTCGGGCCTGGGAACAGGCTTCATCCAGAATGCTGCAAGCCTTGTCAGGCAGGCGCAGATTGGGCAAATACTGCACGGCGAGATTCACGGAAGCCTGGAGGGCCTCGTTTGTAATTGTGACGTGGTGATGTTGCTCGTAGAGCGTGCGCATCCCCGTCAGGATTGCCAGCGCCTCCTCTGTGGAGGGCTCCTCGATCATGATCGGGCGCAGGCGGCGCTCCATCGCGGCATCCTTTTCGATCAGGCGATACTCTTGAGGGGTCGTGGCGCCGATACAGCGCAGGCGGCCTCCGGCCAATGCTGGTTTTAAGATACCTGCCGCATCAATGCTGCCATCGGCCGCACGTCCCGTACCGATCAAAAGGTGCATTTCATCGATAAAGAGGATCACGTTTCCGCTTGTCTCAGCTTCCTCAAGTACCTTAAGCAGGCGCTCTTCGAATTCACCGCGATACTTGGTGCCCGCTACGAGTGAGCTGGCAGAAAGCTCGATCAGGCGTTTATCCTTGAGTTCTGGCGGGACCTTGCCATCGATGATCCGCTGGGCCAGGCCCGCGACGATCGTGGTTTTCCCGACACCAGAATCACCAATCAGGATTGGATTATTGCGATCCTTCAGCATCAGCGTTTGCATAAGCTGACGGATCTCTTTATCGCGTCCGATCAGAGGGGTTAGCTGTTTTAGACTGGCCTGACGGGTCAGATCGCGTCCAAGACGCTCTAGAATGGAGTTGCCACCCTTGCCAAGATTGTCCGGACTGATCCCGGCGGGTAGATCCACCGGCGATGAGATTGGATTGGCATTTGCGGAAGGAACGAGTTCCAGAAGGGCGCGAGCGTTGCTTGACATAATTAGCTCGATTAGCTGGCTGGGGTTAATTCCCAGCTTGGTTAGCAGCTCGTAGGTCACGCCGTCGTTTTCGCTCAAAACGGCCTGGGCGATTGCCCGCTCGTCAACCGAGAGTGAGCCAGCGCTGAGGGCATTACGTTCCGCCGTTTGCAAGATTTCTTTACAGCGACGAGTTGGTAGAATCGGAGTATCGCTGGTTGCTTTGCCAGAACCTAGCGCGAGTCGAATCACATCACGAACCTGTTTAGGAGAGAAACTTAAGCTACGTAGTGCATCCTGAGTACAGCCTCCATCGAGCTTGGTTAGCGCAATAAAGAGGTGGGGTGTTCCCAGATAATCCTTGTGCATACGTCGGGCTTCCATCAGGGCGATACCGAGTACCTCCTGTAAGAAGCGGCGATCAAGTGCATTGGAAGAAGGTAATATTGGCGGCATCATTTGAGTGTCTTCGAGAGCGTCGATAGGCGGTTCGAAGCTTCTCTCCTTGCTTGTTGGTGAAATTATTGCCAGTCGTTGTGTTGGGTCGCCATAGAGGACAAAGGCTGTCCAGGAGGCGTCGTCGGGTCGCCGTTGGGCCATACTTGCTCGTGCATGGTTCATAGCTTCGCCAACAGTAATCCCATCGGCTATATCTTGATAAAACAGAACAGCAAATTCACGAATACGAAGCGTGTTTATAGGCCAACGCGTCGAAATGACTGCTCCGGCTCCGGAGTTTAGCAGGCTTTCTGCCAGGCGTTCCGCTTGTTCATCGTGCTCGCTTTGAGCGGGTCCTGTTGGGGCAGTACGGCCGGGACCTTTTTCTGGTTCATGTTGACTTATAAATACCAGGGGACGGCGTGGCAGATTCTGAAAAAGTTGATCAACGGTAACGGCGTCCAGTAGTGAGCTTCCAGATAACGGCAGCACAGGTTCGCCGTGGCTGCTCAGTATCATGGCGGGTCCGGCGTAGTGTAATACCTGCGGGTTATCGCTGCTCATTCGCATACGAAGTTCGAGCTG
>DASSXK010000243.1:0-11811 GCA_035703945.1 Ktedonobacteraceae bacterium
AGGTATCCTTGAGGTAAAATCTGAGAGAAACAGCCTCAAGGATATCTTGTATATAGATAGAGATCAACTTTGCCAACGATGTGTTTCGTAATAGAGGCGTAAAAATCGTAGATATAGGGAGAGAAGAGTGTTCATGAGGAAGGGGGGAAAACGACTTTGAGACAACAACTTGATCGTTTGGAGGACATCCTTTATATATTCCTATATGCAGGAATATTTTTTGTGTGTAGTAATCAATTGTATTTTTTTGTAAAAGAGAATAACACAAATATCATTTTGTACATAGTTTTTGGGGGCGGCGTTATTTTGGGTTTGGCTGGTCTTATTCATTTTGTCAAAGGCTTCATAAAAAAACTGCGATAACCAGATTCCAAAGTCAAGTAGGCTGATCTGCTGGGAAGCAGCAGCATCGTGCTCAATGGGGATGGCAGCTTCAAGATCTCACAACTGTTTGCGCCCTACGTACCAGCCAGGGGACGATGCCCACGCCCTCTAACTTCACCAGGCAGCGATTTGATAGCCAGATAGACCAGAATCGTCAGGCGGTGTATAATCCGAAGGACTCAGCTTAGAAATTAATCGCGTATCTCAAGGAGAGCAATAGAGCAATGTTATTATCGGATAAGAGGATTGTAGAAGCGTTAGAGCAGGGCAATATTATCATCGAGCCGTTTGATCAGCGCCAGCTCGGCACTAATTCATATGATTGTCGCCTGGGCGAATGGTATTTTCAGGGCGACGCCAATATCGCCGAGATGGACCTGGAGAATCCCACAGACGTGCGTAGCTATTGGGGCGAGGCCCGTCAGGCCAAAAGCCGCAAGATCGCGATTCGACCCGGCACGACGATCCTGGCCCACACCCAGGAGATCATTGGAGGCCACAATGGCTACCTCGCCAAGATGTATTCACGCAGTACGGTTGCTCGCTCAGGCCTCTCGGTCTGCCGCTGCGCCGGTGTCGGGGATGTTGGCTATATCAGCCGCTGGACGATGGAGATCAGCAACCACACCCAAACAACGATCTGGGTGCCGGTCGGCTTCCGCATCTGCCAGTTGACCTTCGAGTATGTCGGCGACACCCTGAAAGAATACCACGGCAAATATGGGCGCTCCGAACTGAAATGGACCCCCGAAGATATGCTGCCCAAGCCCCAACTGGACTGGGATCACGATGTCTATCGCACCTATGGAGACAAATAGACGGTGAAGCGTGGAAGATTGCTCTCTTTTGAGGGGGTAGATGGGGCGGGAAAAACCACCCAGATCGATCTTTTAGAGGACTGGCTGCGTTCGCGACAGATTCCCTATCTGCGAACACGCGAGCCGGGCGGAACCCCACTGGGACTTGAGATACGTCGCTTGCTGCTGGATCGGCCTGATCTGGAACTTGATCCCCTGGCCGAAGCCTTCCTTTTTCAGGCGGATCGGGCTCAGCATTTTTCACAGGTGATCCAGCCCGCGCTTGAGGCTGGAAAACTGGTGCTGACGGATCGCTATTTTGATGCCAGTATCGCCTACCAGGGCTATGCACGCGGGCTGGGCGCGAACCAGATCGAACAGCTTTCATTGCTGGCAACCAGAGGTCTTGTCCCCGACCTGACAATTATGCTGGACCTGGATGCCAAACGGGTTGAGGAGCGCACAGAGGCCTCAGGCGAGGGAGGACAGCGCGAGGAACGCAATCGGCTCGATCAGGAGTCCGAAGCCTTTTTCCGACGCGTCCGCGAGGGTCTGCTGCAACTGGCAAATGCCCACCCCGAACGCATCAGGGTCATTAACGCCGCTCGCCCGATTGAGCAGGTTCAGCAGAAGGTCATCGCGTTGGTGGAAGAACTGCTTCAGGGCATGTAAGCAAGAGAGCGCCTAATATTCCAGGCGCTTTTTGCGTTTCTGGGCCTCAAAGTGCTCAGGATCAAGTTTAAGGGCCGTATTGACGGCGTCGAGGGCTTCGTCGCGGCGACCCAGGATTCCCAGAATCCAGGCTTTGCCATCCCAGGCGGCTGCATTATCTGGCTGAAGTTCAAGTGAGTGCTCAATCGCTTCCAGGGCTTCCTGGTAGCGGGCCTGCATATTGAGGATCGTCCCTTTGACGTACCAGGCCTCGGCACTGTCGGGTTCAAGCTTGATGGCGCGTTCAACGGCGGCCAGAGCCTCGGCGTAGCGGATCGCCGTCGCCAGTTGGTGGCTATAGTTGAGCCAGAATCTCGCCATTTCTGTATCTGAAGAAGGCATCTGAAGTTATTCCTGTCTTTCCTGTAGGTTATCCGAAGGCATCTGAAGTTATTCCGTTATTTCTGTGTCTGATGGGTCTGTTCCCAATGGGCAAGCAGCTCTTGATATGCTTCCCAGGTATCGACATCATAGTTTACCATAGCATCTCCTAGTTCAACAGTTGCCAACTCGTTTTTGTGGTTGGCAATCACGCTTTTGCCGCCTTCATCGCCCGTAACCTGGAGAAGCTCCGGAAAAAGGTGTGTAGCAAACAGCGTGGGTTGTCCCCGCTTGCCGTGGTAGAGCGGCGTGACAATTGCCGCCTGCTGTTCATGCTGTGCCTGGATGACTCTGTCGATGATTTCAGAGGTCAGAAGTGGCTGATCTCCCAGAATTATGACAGACCCCAAAATTGGTCTCATTTTCTTCGAGATTTTATTTTTTTGTGCGACTAATATTGTGAGAGCTTGAATACCAGCGCGAAGTGAACTGCTCATCCCTTCCTGGTAAGCAGGATTGTGGATAATCTGAAGATCGGGCAAGCTGGCAAGTTCGGGGGCAAGCTGCTGCTGAATCTCCTCTGCCTGGTAGCCCAGCACAAGGATAATCGGGCGAGCCTGAGAGGCTTTGACGCTTGCCAGCACATGGGCCAGCACAGGCTGCCCGGCCAGGGGCAGCAGGAGTTTATGGTATCCAGCTCGCATCCGGCTGGAACGTCCAGCGGCCAGAATAATCGCGGCGGTCGTGCCTGGAATCGCTGCTTGATCCATCGCTGCTTGTTTCTCGCTTTCGTATGTCTATGAGCCTGTTCGACCATTATATGTTTGTCCCTTTTATGAAATTATATGTTAGAATGAGATGTTTTCAAAATCAGGGCGAGAGACGATGCGATCTCAGCAAAAAGGGGATGCAAGGGGCAAGGCCCCTTGACTGGGGACTGGGGCTGTGTCCCAGGACTTTCTCCCTCTCTCCTCGCCGCCGCAGGCGGCATTCTTTTCAATAAAGATTGACAGCACAATAGATAGAAGCGATGATAGAGGAGAAGAAGTGAACATGATAAATATTCCTCAAGCCGGGACAGGAAGTCAAGAGGAAATCGTTTTGCAGGAAGAGACCAGGCAAAAATACGAACGCTTGCAGGCAATTTTGCGCGAGATGGAATCCGTGCTGGTCGCCTACTCTGGCGGTGTGGATAGCGCCCTGTTGCTGAAAGTTGCCAGGGATGTTCTGGGCGAAAAGGCGATTGGGGCGATTGCCTCCTCTCCGGCCTATGCCGCAGAAGAGACAACCGAAGCATTAGAGGTCGCGAAGCAGATGGGCATCCCCGTGCTGACCCTCGAAACGCACGAACTGGAAGATGAACGCTACACCAAAAATGACCTGAATCGCTGCTACTTCTGCAAAACAGAGCTGTTTACAGAACTGGAGCCGCTGGCAAAAGAACACGCCGTCAAACATATCGCCTATGGATTGAACAAGGATGATCTCGGTGATTTTCGTCCGGGCCAAAAGGCGGCTCGTGAATTCGCCGTACGGGGACCACTGCGAGAGGCCGAACTAGGAAAAACCGAGATCCGCGAGCTCGCTAAATACCTGGCTGTACCGGTCTGGAATAAGCCTGCAATGGCCTGCTTCTCATCGAGGATTCCCTACGGAACCAAAGTCGATGTCGAGACCCTGCAAAAGGTCTACAAAGCCGAGAAATTCTTGCGCGAGCAAGGCTTTAACCAGTTGCGCGTGCGCCATCACGATAAAGTTGCCCGCATCGAAGTCGAACGCTCAGAGATGCCACGCCTGATCGAAGAAGAGATGAGTCGTAAGATCGCCGATGGTTTTCGCAAGATCGGCTATCTTTACATAACCCTCGATCTGCAAGGTTTCCGCAGTGGCAGCATGAACGAAGGCTTCTTTAAAAAGAAAAAATAGTAAGCCTTTCACTTCACTGACTGAATGCGCTTAAGAAGCTAACAGCAATGTTGCTGGCATCATCTCAAGCGGGGAGTTTCAAGAGCTAGCTGCTTGGAAAGCGTTCAGTAGGCGCGAGAGCGCCGTTGGGAAGTGCCTTTAAATAGTTAGATTTGTTACCTGGAGATTGGAAATGTGAGCAAGAAACAGACAAGGAACGTCTCAAAGTCAAATCTCTCAAGGTCACGCGGCAATGCCCGTGGACGTAGAAGTCAGGAGCGGCTGGCCGCACAGCAGCGAGACGCACGCCGCAAGCGTTTTACTCTGGCCGGTATCATACTCGTGCTTGTCCTGATCGTTGGGGTTGGAGGCTGGCTCATCTATCGCAACAATGCTGCCGCGAATATGCCAGTCGCGACCTCGATCGCAACCAGCGATATTCAATGTAACTCGGGGGAGATGAGTAGCTATCATGTACATACACACCTCTCCATCTATATCAGTGGCAAAGCTGTCACGGTTCCAGCCCAGATCGGGATTAACGGAACGACCTGCCTCTACTGGCTGCACACCCATGCGACGAATGGGATTATTCACGTCGAGGCACCGTCCCAATATCCATTCAAACTTGGAAACTTTCTGGACATCTGGGGTACGAAGTTTGCGAACCTGGGTTATCCACCGTTGCTGGATCAGAATACAGGCTGGCAGGTCTATGTCAATGGCAAGGCCTATCATGGTGATTATCGAAATATCCCTCTGCTTGGTCACACTTTGATTACAATGGCTTACCAAAGCCCGGGAGTGAAGCCCGATACGTCATATAGTTGGGGTTCGCTGTAGTATATCCCTGCCAGGACGTGTAAAGAGAGAAAAGTAAGCAGCCTGGCGAACTGTAGGGAGCAATAATGGAAGCCATTCGATTCGTTGACTGAACGCGTTTGAGAAGCCAGGAGGAACATTGCCAGCACCGCTCAAATTGGGGAGCTTCGAGAGCGACTGCTTGTGAAGCGTTCAGTAGGCGCGAGAGCGCCGTTAGGAAGTGTCTTTTAATGATACGTTGTTCTAATTGTCGGATGAGATGCGAGGATACAGCCGCGTTTTGTCCGCGCTGCGGCATGAATTTAAAAGAGGGCGAAACGGCAAACGAGCAAATTTTACCCTCCTATGCGGCCAAAAAAACGTTTCCCTGGTATGCGAAACTGAGGATACGTTGGAGCTGGGTTATACTGGCGGCCGTCGTCGTGGTCGGGTTGCTGACGGGAATCTTGCTGATCATGCGCTCGCGCTCAGTCGCCAGTACAGCGACTCACACAATGGCTACCCCCGTCGCTCAGCTTGCAAAGCTTCCTCCGGAGGGGGAATTCTGGTTTTATACACATGCCTCCCAAAATGATGCGGTTGCACTCTCTTTGAACCATTTGCCCCCGTTGCCCGCAAATCAGCAGTATGTAGCCTGGTTGTCAAATCCGCTTCGGCCTAATCAGTACATAATGCTCTCGGTCCTTAAGCCGGATGCCGAGGGCAAGATCACCCTTCAGAGCGAGCAGATCGCGGGCTTCAACGCGAATGGCAGCAATCTTCCCGAGGTCTATATCAAGCTGCTCGTAACACGTGAGCAGGCCAGTGTAAGCCTGGACCGCCCCTCACAAACGACTATTTTGCAGGGCACATTGAGCAAATCGCCCTCGCCGCAAATGCACGCCTTACTCTTTGGCAATGATGGATTGCCAAGGGGTGTCAGCCTGGCGATGGATTTGCAGATGCGTATCCATAAACTGGAGCTGCGTATGCAAGACCTGGAAAACGCCGAAAGTAAACATGATGGCAACGGTGCCCGCAGGCAGTCCCGCCGCATACTTTATTTGCTAGAAGGCAAGACGGGAGCGGATGTAACCAGCTTAAAGCTCGCTGGCTCCTCAATCGTGATAGCCGAGAGCGACGGGTTTGCCCTGTCAAACCCTGGCTGTCAGCCCGGACAGGCCGATTGTGGCTACCTTGAACGTCTTCGAGCAAATATTCAAGGACTGACTACTCCCCAGGAGATTACACCGCAGCAGCAGCAACAGCTTCTGGCGATGCTGGATACCCTGACGGCCCAGGTTCAGCAGGCCCGTCAACAGGTGCTACCGCTGGCAACGACTGTTAGCTTGAGTCCATCAGACATTGCTCAAATTTCAAAACTGCAACAAACGCTGAAAGGTCTGGAGTCTGGCGTTGACGCCAATCGGAACGGCATAATCGATCCCGTGCCGGGAGAAGCAGGCGCTCTACAGTTTGAGCAAGCGTTGCAGCAAGTTGGAGCGGTGAAGCTTACTGTATCAGGCAAGTAAGCTTCACCATTAGAAACACCGTAACTGGGGAACCTACTTTTCGACCGGGAACTGGATCTCGGTCACAAACCTGGATTGGTCGCCACCGCGTTCGTATTCGAGATTAAGCTCGCGTGTGGGACCGCTCACATGATAGCCGTTGGCCTCAATCCATTTGGAAATGGCGTTATAGGCCTGGTGCAAGTTGCTAAAACTTCCATGATGGATAACCGAGGCCATCGTCTCTACACCGGGCAGCTCGATGATTTTGACGCGCTCACCATCCTTAAGCGTCCCTTCAAAGG
The DNA here is from genome assembly GCA_035703945.1 of Ktedonobacteraceae bacterium. Taxonomy (GTDB): domain Bacteria; phylum Chloroflexota; class Ktedonobacteria; order Ktedonobacterales; family Ktedonobacteraceae; genus DASSXK01. The sequence goes on from DASSXK010000243.1 coordinate 6,736, forward strand.
GACTGGAGGCCCCGACGTTGATATCATTTTCGCGAAATTCGGTATCATAGTAGACCGTCATGGCTGGCTCCTGGGGCGTCGCGCCATGCTGGCCGATATAGCCCATTACCTCGTTGAAGAGGCGGTCCAGGGTCACACCAATCTGCTCCATGCTGGGAATCACACCGCGTACCTGGGCGATCCGCAGTGGGGCGACTTTCTTTAGAACGACATCGTATTCTGGCATTGTAGCCTCCTGTTCAAATGATTGTAGCCACGCCTCTATCCGAGCCATGCGAGCCTGTCCCTCCCTGAGCTGCTGCTGTAACTCAACCTGTTTGAGCCGGAGCATTCCCCGAATCTGGTCCGGGGTCGGCTCCTGGTGCAGTAGCAGCGCAATCTGCTCCAACGAAAGGCCCATGTCCTTCAGGGCCAGGATGCGATTCAAGCGGGTAAGCTGGCTGGCGGAATAGTAGCGATAGCCGGTCCATTCATCAACTCGCGCCGGTTTGAGCAGTCCCAGTTCATCATAGTAGCGCAGCGCCTTAACCGTAACCAGGCTTAACCTGGAAAAGTCACCAATCTTGAACACAACTCTCTCTCCTGCGTATGTTGATTTTCATGTTTTGTCGGTTTTATGTGTTTTGTCAGAAGGCCCTCTGTCTACAAGCATAATACTCTATCCCGTAAGGGGAGAGTCAAGCATTAGAAATGCGGATATTCCAGGAGGGTACTCGTATACTATGATACAATTGGAGGGAAGCGAAAAGACCAATTTTAGCAGGCCAGGAATGAAAAACTATGCCAGAACGGATTATATACCTCGATCATGCTGCCACAACCGCCCTCGACCCGCGTGTTCTGGAAGTGATGTTGCCCTACTTTACGACAGAATTCGGCAACGCCAGCAGCATCTATACGCTGGGACGACACGCCATGCAGGCGATTGACGGTGCCCGCGAACAGGTTGCCGAAGTCATCAACTGCCGACCAACCGAGCTGACCTTTACCGGTGGCGGCTCTGAAAGCGATAATCTCGCGATCAAAGGGCTGGCCTTTGCCTCGCAGAAAAAAGGCAACCACATCATCACCTCTTCGATTGAACACCATGCCGTACTGCATACCTGTAGCTATCTGGATCGCTTCGGCTTTAAAACAACCTACCTGCCCGTTGATCAAACCGGCCTGCTTGATCCGGACGCGGTCGGGCGAGCGATTACCGACCAGACAATCATGGTTTCGGTAATGTATGCCAATAATGAGATCGGGACAATTGAACCAATCGCCGAGATCGGGCGCATCTGCCGGGCCAAAAAGATTCCTTTCCACGTGGATGCTGTCCAGGCCGGTGGGGCAATCCCGATCGATGTTGTGGCGTTGAACGCGGACCTGCTTTCCCTCTCATCGCATAAATTCTACGGCCCCAAGGGCGTTGGGATTCTCTATACCCGCCAGGGCGTACGGATCTTGCCGCAGCAGCAGGGCGGCTCCCAGGAGCGCGGAAAGCGCGCGGGAACCGAAAACGTCGCTGGCATCGTTGGTGCGGCGGCGGCTTTGGAACTTGCGAATCGTGAAATGCCAGAGGTTACGCCCCGCATTCAGGCTCTACGCGATCAGTTGATCGAAGCGATTTTGCAGATTCCCGGTAGCCACCTGACGGGCCATCCCACTTTACGCCTGCCAAATAACGCCAGCTTCTGCTTCGAGGGCGTCGAGGGCGAATCGATCCTGCTGAACCTGGACCTGTTGGGGATTGCGGCCTCCTCCGGCTCAGCCTGCACCTCTGGCTCGGTCGAACCCTCGCATGTGCTGGTTGCGATGGGTATCTCCGAAGATCTGGCCCGAGGCAGCCTGCGCCTGACGCTTGGGAAGAGCAACATCGAGGCTGATGTGAAAACAATCACCGAGGCTCTGCCAGGCATCGTCAGTAAACTTCGCTCGCTTACTTCGGTAGGGATAAGCAGCTAGTAGACTGATAAGAATAGGGCCGCCAGGGGCTTCTACTCGCAGCCAGCGGCGGCGAGCAAAACCAGCACATTGTCAACCAATTCACTTTATGCTACAGTGAGTTTGAAAGGTTAGAGAGTGAGAGGTGGGTCTTGGTTCTCCCTGCACCTGCTGCAATCTTTTCTAGGCTATCACAAAGATGCAACCAGCAACAACGGCGTTGAGAGGCCTCTAGAGACCTCTGGGCAAATGAAGAAGGGGTATGAATAACGGATGGATATCCTCAAACGAGAACGATTAGCAGAACGTGTACGTAAAGTGCGACCCTCGGGGATTCGCAAGTTTTTCGATATTATAAACACCATGCCTAACGTTATTTCGCTGGGCGTTGGAGAGCCGGATTTTGTCACGCCGGAGCATATCCGCCAGGCTGGCATGCGCTCAATCGAGCAGGGCCACACACGCTATACGTCCAATTTTGGCACGCTTGAGCTGCGCGAAGAGCTGGCCGCGATGTTGCAGCGGCGCTACGGCCTTACCTATAATCCGTTGAATGAGCTGCTGGTAACGGTCGGTGTCAGTGAGGGCGTTGACCTCGTGATGCGCACGCTGATCGATCCCGGCGATGAAGTTATCTCGCCTGATCCAGGCTATGTTGCCTACGAGGCGGATATCGTTTTCGCTGGTGGCGTGCCCGTTCCTGTCCCAACCTATGCCGAATATGATTTTGGCGTGCGAGCTGAGGAGATCGCGGCCGCGATTACTCCCCGCACCCGCGTCATCTTGATCGGCAACCCGAACAATCCGACCGGTGGTGTCGTGCCACGTCACGAGCTTGAGGCTATCGCAAAACTGGCTGTGGAGCACGACCTGATTGTCGCGATCGACGAGGTATATAGCCGCCTGGTCTATGGAACGGAGCACGTCTGCTTTGCCGCCCTGCCGGGGATGCGCGAGCGCACGATCCTGCTGGATGGTTTCTCGAAGGCCTACGCCATGACCGGCTGGCGCGTTGGATATGTCGCTGCCCCGCCCGAGATTCTGGAAGCGATGGTTAAGGTCCACCAGTATACGATTATGTGCGCCGGAACCGCCGCCCAGGAAGCGGCCTTGGAAGCCCTGCGGCACGGTGAAGAAGACGTGCGCATGATGCATGAGTCCTACGATAAACGGCGGAAAATGTTTGTCGCTGGCTTGAATCAGATCGGCCTGACCTGTAATGAGCCTCGGGGCGCGTTTTACGCTTTCCCCTCGATTGCTAATACCGGCCTGACCGATGAAGAGTTTGCCGAGAAGCTGTTGCTGGAAGAGCAGGTCGCCGTGGTGCCCGGGAGCTCTTTTGGTGCGGCCGGTGCTCAATTTGTGCGAGCAGCATATTGCACATCTTATGAGCAACTGGAAGAAGCCCTGGTTCGCATGGATCGCTTCTTGAAGCGACACCGTTAATTTACTGCTTGGGAGGAGCGGACGCTTCAGGACATGCGTTGCCAGAATTAGGCCGGTGGGTAAGGTAGGTGGCTACGGAAGAGAGATGCTAGATAATTCTGCCAGTTGCATATATCAGGGGGTGGTGGATGCTTATGTCTGAGCAGAATCGCTCTGTTCTATCCTTGAGCCGTAAAGAGAGCTGGCAGCTTTGGCGGCATTGGGTGCTGGCAAATCTGGTCGCGGAACTGGTCGGTCTGGGATTGGCTGTGCTGGTAACGACCGTCATGGACTGGTTTCTCATGGAGATGTCCAGGCCGATCCAGATTCTGCTGGCAATGCTCTCGTCCATATTGAGTGGCATTGTCTTAGGGCTGGCTATCGGCCTGGCCCAGTGGTGGGTCCTTCATAGATATCTACCTTCGCTTGTGGCGAAATACTGGTTGATAGTAACAGGCTGCGGGCTTGTTGTGGGCTGGTTTGTTGGAACTGTCATTGGTGGTGCAGTAAACCTGAATAGTTTGAACATTGGCATGGAGATGGTTACGCTGGGGATACTGTTACTGACGGGAATCCTGGGGGGGCTGCTCGGTTTTTTTCAGTGGCTGATCCTACGCCAGGATCTGCCTCAGGCGAGTCTCTGGATTCTGGCAAACGCGCTGGCCTGGACGCTGGGATTAGTGATTGCCTTTACTGGTGCGGGCCTCTTGCCTGCTAATCTGAGCCTCTTCTGGTCGCTCGTGTTGAACGGCTGTATTGCGCTGGTAGCCTGTGGCACAATCGGGGTGGTGCACGGGCTGATCCTGATCTACCTGTTCCGGCCCCCTGAACTCTCCGGCGATGGATCGGTTAAATCTGGCGAAGAAAAATAAGCAGGCGAGGAAGCAGGTAAAAATATCGCAGATTCCTCGCCTGTATTTTTAGAGGCGAATGTATTTACTTCACGGCTGAAACCGGTCCCCAGGAGCCCTGGCTGCGGTCGCGTTTAAGCTCAAAGATATTGGGCTGACGGAGGGCGTAGGCGGTGTAGTCCCAGAACTCGCCAGCGTCTTCACCCTGTGGCACTTCTTGAATTACCGGGCCGTAATAGCCCAGATTGCTTCCCTCGATTGCGATTGTCGGGACGCCGAAGGCGGCGTAACGACTGCGAGCTTCCTCATGGTCCGTGATGATGGCTTCTTTGGTGCTGTTATCACTGAGGGCTTTTGCCACAATAGAGCCATCGAAGCCAGCCTTTTGAGCAACTTCCTGAATGACAGCAACATCCTTGATATCCTGTTTCTGGCCGTGGGCGGCATTGCCTAAAGCAACGTAGAGGCGCTCAACGGCTTCGTTACCTTCGTGGTCACGCAGATAGGCCAGGGTGCGCAGGGCGGGCCAGCTCAGATCTTTCTGGAAGTCGGGTGTCACGCCTTCTTTGCGGTTGACCATCTCCAGGCTGAAGAAGCGCCATTGTACATCGATTGGGCGAACCTTGCGAGCTTCGCGAATCCAGAGGGCGGTGCGCCATGCCAGCGGGCAGAGCGGATCAAAATGGAAGTTAAGCTTGACGGGATTGGCTTGTTTTTGCATGGTTGGATCAAACTCCTGCATAGTTGGATTGTGCTTCTACTCTAGCTTTCAAAAATGAAGCATTGATACTGATAGGATACGTCCTGCCGCCCTAAAACGTCAAGCTGAGCACGAGCGAGCCGCAACGGATCGCAGGGCCGGCCGTTCCTCGCC
>DASSXK010000292.1:0-4957 GCA_035703945.1 Ktedonobacteraceae bacterium
ACGCCTGCACCTGGAGAAGCTGATTCAAGAGGATCTGCCCGCGCTCCATCCCGAATCTCCCTTGCAGATCCAGGCGGATCTGTGGGCGCTGGACGCGCCAGGACGGGGACTAGAGCAGACACCCGAGGGCGAACGAATCGCTGAAGCAATTTCGTACACGGTAACGCAGGCGCTCCTAAATATCTACAATCACGCCGCCGCCACTCGCGCCACCGTACGCGCCAAATTGACCGCCGAGACGATTGAGATCTACATTAATGATGACGGGCGGGGCTTCGATACCGAGGGAATGGCTCCCGAGAAGACCAGCCTCTTTAAAGCGCGGCTAAAAGCCCGTGAAGCGGGTGGAACGCTTTTTATGCAATCACTGCCACGCCCACAAACACAACATGGCACCACAATCATCCTGACGCTGCCAATGCGTCAAAAACGTCTCTCGGCCCCACTCCCAGAGTCCGATCCCTGGCCCGAACAGATCAAGTAGGCACACCTTACAATAGCTTCAGATGACCCTAAACCTCGTCGGGACGCAGGCCCGCGTAGGCCTCGTAGGCCAGCGCCAGCAAGACACGCCGTCCGGGATCACTGGGCGCCCCATAGATCGCAAAGAAGTTATAGAGTTCGCTGACAAGATTCTCCAGTGGACCCATATTGGGGCCGCCTTTACTATTGAGAAAACCCATCTTGAGGGCAATATCGTCATTGCTTAAACCCTGAGCAATCAAGGAGGCACATTCTTCCTGGCGCGGAGTCAGGCGTTGTCCACGCAATTTTTTAAGTAGATAGGTCAGCACTTCCGGGTCGATATAGGTTTCATGGCGGTTCACGACCGTCTCAGCGATGTGGCCGAGATAATCCGGCTCAACATTCTTAAACAGGGCATAGCCATGTAGCCCCTGCTTCGGCCCGGAGCGTTTGCCGACCCGGCGTGGCATTCCTCGCCGGGAGTATTCCCGACGAAAGACCTCAGCGGCCAGCGTCCAGCTCGGGTCCTGCGTATAAATAACCACACGCAGATCGGGAGCCATTTCCAGCAGCATCCGTCCTAGCTCCACGCCATTCTCGTCCCCCAGGCGCAGATCTGAAAAAACCAACCAACCTGCCAATGTAGGATTGGCGGATTGCTCGCCATGTATCAGCGACTCCACATACTGTAAGATGCCCTCGGGCTCACCAAACTGCGCCCGCAATTCAAGCAGGGCCGTCTCCTCAACAAATTCACACACGCCGCGCCGCTTAATCAGCGTATCATCTATAACAATAACTGGAATTTTTTGTTCTGGCATAACTAGAAATAATTACTTTTGTGATATGCAACAAAAGTCCCCTCTTCCCCTAAGTATAGCACTCCGGGAATAGATAAGAAGAGTTGCCGCCTGCAAAAATACAGATCTAATTGCAACTCAGCCGCAAGAGCGACTAGAAACAGTCGCCATCCGCGAGGCTTTCGGATCAAAAAGCGCGGCGACCGAGCCGATTAACGAGGCGTCATCCCCAAGGCGAGCAGGGACAATCTTGACGATCTCTCGGACACAGGTTGAGGCTCGATTGAGGCACAGGGCATTTACCTGTTTCGATACAATTTCGCTGGCATAGCTTCCCAGCATCTTCCCACCCAGGATCAATGTGTCAGGCTCAAATATAGTGATATACTGAAAGGCCGCCATCCCAAGCAAACGTCCAATCTCGTCGTAAACCTGGGCTGCCACGACATCTCCCCGGATCGCCTCTTCAGCCAACAATTGAGGGGTAAAGCACTCGCGATTATTCAAGCGCTCAAGCAGACTTGTCTCCTGGCCGCGAAGCACTGCTCGCTTGACCATTTTCTGCATCGCTTCCATCGAGACCAGCGTATTGATGCAGCCTCGCTTGCCGCAGCTACAGCGGGGACCACTGCTGGAAACCAGCAGGTGTGAGACATGCCCGACATATTTTGTCGAGTCCCTGTCGATTTTGCCATCAATCACAAGAGCCGCCCCGACCACAGCGTTTACCGTTATAAATAGGATGCGTTTGAAGCCTTTGCCCACGCCGAAGCGATGTTCTCCCAACAGAGCAGCGTCTACATCGACATGGAGTTGAGCAGGTAAAGAGTAGCGAGCTTCCAGGAGATCACAGAGGGGGAAATGGTTGAGGGAGGGTAGCACAGGGATCGACAATGGACGCCGCGCAGAAGGATCTATCGTCCCCGGCAGGGATACCCCCAGGCCGGCGACAGCAAGTCCTTCTCTCTCGGCATGCACCATGGCTTGATCTATCGCTCGCAGATAGGGCTCCAGGGTTGCAACGACCGGACGTCCTTTTAAGGTTTTCGCTTCCGTGCGAAACCGTACAGTGCCACCGCCATCCACTAGAGCGATCCTGGCAGCGCTGGCAGCGATCTCTACACCGACAGCAGCACGCTTGTCAGTTCTCATGCGTTGATTCCTGTGAATCTGAAAATCTTGTATTAATGTAGAACACACGTTCTTTTATTCACATGCAACTGCAATTTACACATGAAAGCGCAACACTTTATGTAAATAAAGTGTACCTGCTATTGAGAACATTTGTCAAGAGCAAACGTTCGAAATGGCGATACTGGCGGTGATGAAGGGGTTCTCGGAGGTCTATCTCTTGTGTAAAGTGCGGCACTGATTGGCAGAGCAACACCCCCTGTGGTACAGTAGAAAGATGGAAAATAGCAACATCCACTAGCAGCGAAGGAGTAGTATTGTGTCAAATCCCAACGATCCCAATCACCTGGAGCGCCCTGCTATCCTGGGTCAGGGGCATGGCCTCTCGGACGAAGAAGGCGAAATGATCAAGCAAATGATTCGCGAGGAGCAACAATCCTCCCGCGCTCTACATATACCAAAGGAAGATCTCGCTCAGGAAGCCACAACCCAGATGAAGCCCGAAGTAGCCAGCGTCATCGAACAAAGTCAGATTCGTCAGATTCTGCATATGTTCAACCGCGACTACGTCTACGGCCAGGGCCGCTTCGACGAATACCAGGATGGGCTGATCTTTAAATGGGGAGACGGCTACTCGCGCAAGCATATCTGGGCCAGCGTCGAAAATGGCAACCTGCTGCTTGAGACCAGCCACGAGAAAAAGTGCAACAAACCCTACTGCACCGGCACCCATCACGTGCTGACACCTGATCTCTACACCAACATCGATGTGATTAACGAAGAACTGGGCGATCTTTTCCGCCGACCAGTCCAGGAACGTTCAGACGACTGAGTTAGAATCGAGCAACGTGTGACTACCAGACTACTCGCCTTAGAAAAAGATCTCTTTTTCTCGGTAAAGATCCGCGACACACTCCGCCACCACGATTATGATGTTATCGTGGCGCGGAATTTGACTGGCTTTGAACAGCAACTTCAGGCCGATCCCAGACCCGCCCTGGCAATTATCAATACTTCAATTGCCGGGGTGGATTGGGAAACCGCCATTCGCCAGGCTCGCGCTCAAGAGATTCCGGTCCTGGCATTCGGCTCGCATGTGGACCTGGAGGCCCAAAAGAAGGCGCGAGCAGCCGGCGCACAGCGCGTCCTCGCCAACTCCAGGTTCTCCAGCGATATGCCCGGAGTGGTCAAGCGGATGCTCCAGGCACCCGATGCCCTCACGAACGAAGAACCAGAAGACGTCAGCGAAGAACACTGATCTTATCAGAGTGGCGCGAGATCAATGAAAATGGAACGGCCAGTTCATGCCAGGGCCGTTGAAAATGGAGGAGCCGCAAACCTTGCCCCAACACACGCGCTTGATAGCGCGGGGTCTGTTTGCGGTATATCCAGCGTGTACGTAAATACGCCTGGGGGGTATGAATAGAAAAGTGGGAATTGGCCTGAGGGGAACGATAGCGCGGGCGATGGGCAATGCGTCTGCTCATAGAGAATAGCTCCTGACTTATCCTGAACGAAAAGTAAGAAGATAACAAGAAAAGCGGTTCACACTACATAGATATATACGTAGAAAGAACCGCTTCTATCTCAAGCAAAACCGTTTTCCGGGTCTTAGTGTCCGCAGCCGCAGCCACGAGCCTCACCGCCACCCTCGGCGGTCTTGAAGGAATGACCACAACCGCAGCTTGAAACCGCGTTAGGGTTGTTTACTGTGAAACCTGCGCCCATCAAGCTATCAACGTAGTCTACCTGGCTGCCGGTGATATAGCCCATGCTCATCTCATCCACCAGCACGTTGAAATCGCCCTGGGAAATGACCGAGTCACCGTCTTGTGCCTCGTCAAGGGTCATACCATACTGGAGACCTGAGCAACCACCACCAGCGACGAAGATGCGCAGCCCCAGGCTAGGATCATTTTCCTGCTTCAGCAGCTCATGAACCTTCTCCGTGGCAGCGGTCGTCATGGAGATGACGCTTGTATCGACCGTCGATTGCTGGTTTTGATCGATCATGTATTTTGCCTCTCTCTAATAGGGCCGTGTAGCGGTGTGCTGTGACCCTTGAAAATGTTTAGGAATAGTTATCGAACGATTTCGCGCTCTTTTGCAATTATATCCTACACAAAATGAAGCGTCAAGAATATAGTTCCAAATTATCCTCTTTCTCCGCTCCATACACGCTGACAAAAAATTCATTATGCCTCTCTTTTCAAAAATCATCACCGTGTCGTTTTTTCTCATTTTAAATTTCATGAGTGCCATAGAGCCAGCTACATATCTTTATTGAATAATCTTCCTTTTGCTTTTCTTTTAACTTGATCAAGGCTGAAGTATACTGATTTACAAAGCAATGTTCATCAATCCAAAAAGAATAGGCAGGAATAAAGTAAGGAGTATCTATCAATGGCAGAAGACATGGCCTGGTACGACATCGACCATGATCCAGTCGTCCTCAATGGGAACGAAGTCGTTCACGATCCTGTATTCTGGTCGAATCGCTATGATGGCCTTCCAGGTATTTCACATGAACAAGATTATGCCTATTTTTTACGGCTGATGGG
>DASSXK010000503.1:0-6646 GCA_035703945.1 Ktedonobacteraceae bacterium
CAAGATGGAGGGTGGCAGGAATAACCCGTTGCTGCATCGCAAGCAGAGCGATCGTCATATCAACAGGTGTAGCGGCCCCAAACATATTGCCAAAGGCAGATTTCGGAGTACTCACGGGAATGCGATCTGCGGACTCCTCAAAAGTCAGCCGAATCGCTCGCGTCTCTGAGATATCTTCAGAGGGAATGGCCGATCCAGCCGCGAAAACGCAGTCGATTTCCTCTGGCTTTTTCTCTGCTCGGGACAGAGCTTGTCGCATGGCAGCCGCGTAGCGCTGTCCGTCCGGGGCAGCTTGAACAAGATCATAGCCATCGTAGGTCGAGGCCCAACCGGTCAGTTCAGCGAGGACAGGGGCGTCACGTCGAAGTGCATCCTCTGCTCGTTCGAGCACAAAGAAGGAGGCTCCTTCCGCTGCGACCAGACCATTATGGGCCGTATCAAAGGGTCGATAGGCAGTCAGGGAACCAGAGCTAGCTTGCGTCGCCATCAGTCCGGAGGTTTCGTAGCATAAAGCGGCGTACGGCGAGAAAGGGGCTTCTGTCCCGCCCGCAATCATTATATCGGCTCTTCCGCGCCGGAGGCAATCGGCGGCATGGATAATCGCCATAGCCCCACTGGCCCGGTCGCTGAGAAAGGTCCGACCGATGCCTTTCACCCCAAATTGTATCGACAGATTACCCTGCACGGCGGCCGGGAACCAGGCAGTTGCCATATAGGGACTCACTTCGCGTGGACCAGCTTGCCAGAAATTGCGCAGCTCGCGTTCAGCAAATTCCCAGCCTCCCAGGTTATTCCCCACGCAAAGGCCTACTCGATTTTCGCCGTGTCCTTGCTGGAGCCAGAGGGGCTTTTTTTCATCCGTCAGGAGGTTCGCACTGTGCAAAGCCTGCTGTGTAGCAATCAAAGCAAAAGTGGAAAAGCGATCTATCTTGCGTACAGTACGAGGGCTAAGGTAGGTTGCGGGCTGAAAGTCCACTAGCTGCCCCCCGATACGGCACTGAATATGCGACGTGTCAAAAGTCGTCAGTGGTTTCAGGCCCGTTTCACCAGCCATCAGTTTTTCCCAGAGGATCTCGGGACCGACACCATATGGAGAAATGATCCCGATACCAGTAATTACAACTCTTTCACTGATCGTCCTGGTCATGCTTCAGCCTCCACCGGATAGTTTTCGAGAACCATCGCTGCATGCAAACCCGAGAATCCGCTGGCAGTTGTCAAGAGTCTGCGGATTTGATGCTGGCGGCTATGCAGCGGCACATAATCCAGGTCGCAGCGGGGATCAGGATTTTCAAGGTTGATGGTTGGGTGGATATGCTGGGATTGCATGCTCATCGCACAGGCAATAATCTCGACCGCACTTGCCGCTGCCAGGGCATGCCCAACCATTGATTTGGTAGAGTTGACCGGGATCATATAGGCCTGTTTCCCCAGGGAGGCTTTCAGAGCCAGCGTCTCGTAGTAGTCGTTTTGCGGCGTGGACGTTCCATGCGCATTCACAAAATCTATCTCCTCAGGTGTAAGGTGCGCCATAGATAGAGCACCATCGATGGCTCTGGCAAGATCTCGCCCTTCGGGTGACATATCTGTCATATGGACGGCATGCTCTGTCACATCACAACCTGTAATTTCCGCGTAAATTGGGGCACCACGCATAAGGGCATGTTCCAGTTCCTCCAGCACAACAATTCCGCACCCTTCTGAAAGCACAAAACCATTGCGAGCTTGAGAGAAGGGACGTGAAGCGGTCCTGGGATCTGGATAGCGCGAAAGACAATTAATAATATCGAAGGCCGCAATCGTAATTGGCGTAATCGGTGCCTCACTCGCGCCAGCAAACATCACATCATGGTCGCCATAAAGAATGCTTTCATACGCGTAACTGATAGCATCCAGGCCACCTATACAGCCTGTTGATAAAGTCATACATTCCCCTTGAAAGCCATAGTGTGATCCCACCGCCAGCGCGGCGGAGTTTCCCATCGCGGCCAGATAGAGTTGGGGAGAAACTCCTTCTGCGTGGAAAGCGTCATGCCCTCCATTTGTGGCTTTCGTAAATTCAAGATCCAGGGTCTGGGTGCCGCAGATGGCATTGGCAAGCGTAATACCAGTACGGGACATATCCCATGAACATTGATCCAGCTTCGCATCATGTAATGCCTGATGCGCGACCTCAAAGGCAAATTGAATAAAACGATCAGCCGTATGGTAGGTTGAGGGAACATGATGTATTTTTGGGTCAAAGTCGGATGCTTCGCATACAACCTGCGCTCCAAATTCATGTTGCCCAAACAGGCTACAACTTGTGACTTGATCCAGTGCGATCGCTCCAGAAGTGCCATCCAGCAGATTCTGCCAGAAGGCATCCTTCCCAATTCCTACCGGGGAGACCACTCCTAAACCAGTAATTACAACTCTGCGCATGGAATCCTTTCTTCAATATCTGTTGAACTCAGGTGCCTTGCGCTACCTGCGGCAGAAAATACGCACCTGAATTATTTGAATAGCCCCATCTATCTATCTATCGCATATCTATTACAAGTCAAGCACTCTACTGTGGATATGCGCATCGTATTGAGCCTTAGTATAGCTGATGTATAGGGGAGATACGCTATGTAAGTTCTTCACTTTCTAAGAACTTGCCGGTTTTTTATTAAAAATCAATGTATTTCGCCTATGCCTGCCTGGAAGCGGCGCGCCAATCGTTTCTGTCGCGTATAGCCAATTACTGGAGGCTTTCGTTTAGCTTTCACGTGGCCATTATCATTTCTAATGATAGCAATTACTCGTATTGCAGGCCAGTGATCGAAAGACTACAATAAAGTTACATATATGTATCTATTAAGTGCTTGTAGTTATCAGAAATCTAGCGCCTCTCTGTAGGAAAATCGGTATGAATCAAATCACTGGTGTGCGTTTGAAAGAGGTAAGAAACGATGTCTGTCATCTGTTCGACCTGGATGTTTTCCTTCCTGGCTACAAGATGCTGGTAAATGTTTCTAGCTCAATCATATCGCTTTTATCTAAAGAGCAAGGGGATGTAATCTCGCAGCGGATTCTGACTGAAACCGAGATCCGTGTTGCGCTACCTTTGCTCTTATCACCAGCTTGCTGTCCGCAGGAAGTCTTACACGCCTGCTACGATTGTCCATATGAAATCTTGCTACAAGCGCTGTTCTCTCCTCATACGAGCAGCCTGAGACAGTGGGATGATTTGGTATTGGAGCATTGCCAGCGCTTAAATGTGGCGCGTCAACAAAGAGCACAGCGAGACGAAATGCGCGGAGTCTATAATGCGCTTTTCAGCCTTCGCCAGAAGCTAAGCCAACTGGGTCTGGACATTCGTTCAAGGAGAGAAGGATATTATCTTTCAGCTCTTGCGAGCGAGTAGCCTGCCTGTTCTTCTTTCAACCGGGATGGGGGTGGCCTGTCCCTTAAAAAAATCGGGTTGCCCCTGGAATGTGTTCGGCAGAGCACCTCATGGGAGCAACGAAAGGAAATGTAGAGAGATGTCTATGTCAAGAGGAACGCTAACCGAGCTATCCGGAAGGCGGTCATCCACAGATTCCTACCGTTCAAACGAAAGAGGTGAATGGTGGTTTCGCTGGACCGCTCCGCAAATACCAGAGAATGCCACTTTCGACCAAAAAGAAGCAGCTCGTAAGGGGCGAGTCGCCAGCCAGACGATTTTATACGTCAGCTTATTCACGATGCTGCCTTTACCTCTCGCTTATAAAAATGTCGGTTTCCTGGTGGTGCTAACGCTGACATTGGCGATAAATGCCTTCGCGCTCTTCGTGCTCAACAGGAGAGGCTACCTTAGCGCGGCGGGATGGATTATCGTCACAGTGATGAGTTTAGGGTACGCCCTCACTTTTCTCTCTATGCCACAGGGGGTATCAACGCTCCTGCTGCCAGCATTTGATCTGATGGTGGCCTCCGAACTGGCGGTGATTGCCTTTTTCGCTCCTCGCAGCGTCTTTGTGGTGATGTTTATAAATATACTTTTCACGATGATATGGCTTTCTGCTGGAAAACATACGGCTGATATTACGCAAGTCCTCGCGATCTCCCCTTATTCCATTTTCTATCCGTCGATCAGTCTCAATATATTCATTGCCGTGCTTAGCTATTTTTGGTCCAACAGTGCTACAAAAGCAATTGCTGACCTTGATCGATCCGAGGAGATTATCGCTCTCGAACGGCGTGAGATGGCTCAGCAGGAGGAGCAACTGCTCCTGAAACTCCAGCTTGAGGATGGCATTCAGACGATTTTGCAAACACACGTGAAAGCCGCCAATGGTGATTTCAGTGCTCGTGCGCCGTTGAACAAAGAAAATATTCTCTGGCAAATTGCTTATTCGCTGAACAACCTTTTATCTCGCCTGGAACGCCATAGTAAATTACAAACGGAAATGATGAAGACCCAGGAAGCAATAAAGCTGCTGGTAGAAGCTGTGCGCATGGCCAAGACAGGCAACCAGCCATTCATACCCCCACCCAGGAAGGGAACGATCATTGATGAATTAATTGTGGAGCTTAGCTTCTTCAACCCACCTTCCAATCAGCAACCACTGACACCACCCTATTCATCTAACACCGGAAGCCTTCAACCCCGCCCAGGGATGAGAAAAGTTTGGCGAGTCTGATAAGAGATACTTCAGCAATGGCAGTTCCTTATGCGCGTTATGACCAGACACATGAGGAACTGCCATTGCTGCTTCCAATGCAAGAGTCCCGGAGGGTTTTGCGACATATATTACAAGCAATTGATGCGGGTCTCAGGCCGAGAATGCAAGTAAATGTTGCATTGCCACGTGTTTTCTCTCACCTCCCTTTTGTGCTTCGGCCAGAAGATACTCTTTATACTGATGCAGGTAGTGATTTTCAAATGCCAATGTCCGTGCGCAGAGGTCTCGTAGCTGTCGTCGCTCTTCTGGCTCGTGGGGGATGAGATACTGCCACTGTCTGTTACCCAACTCATAAACCTCCTCTACAAACGTCGTCCATTCATCATGAATGTTTTCTCTGTACATCTGCACGCTCTCACGTTTTCCGGAGACGGTTTTTCCTGCTTGCCAGGCGATAAGGACACTGGCAATCCAGCAGACACACGTTACCATCTTTTTGATATTCTGCTTTTTCTCATTTCCAGGCGGGAGGAGCAGTTGGTCATAGCCGAAAAAATCACCGCTTGCTTGAGGATAGGAGAGCGGAAGCGTCAGCGTTTCAACGTTGCGAAGCATCGGGGCAATATAGATGAAAGGGAAGTGGGCGTACATATCTAGATAGGCATCGAGCGTCTGCTCTGGAAGATCCTGGCTGAGCTCCTTTCCCCAGAGGAGACGGCTGGCATGCTTAATCCTGAAATGGCCATGCTGAAGTAACATCGTCTCATCAAGTGCTCGCATTTCAACGATAAAAGGACTGAAAAGCCCGCTGAAATACATGATGCGTTGTATTTTCTCATGCTCTTCAGGCGTAAAGCTGCCTTTCGACACAAGAAAGAGATCGATGTCGCTGGTTGAAATACCTGTATTGTTGGCAAAGCTGCCATGCAGATAATAGGCACTGATACGGTCTGGCAAGCATGTTTCCAAAATTCCAATGGTTCCACAAAGGATAGCGTCGACCTGCTGGTTGCTCGTTGAGAAATAAAGGTCCGGGGAATCCATTACATCTCCTTGATGTGTGTATATTGGGGAGAATGTATCTCCTACGCCTGACATAAATGTGCGCTGAAGAACTATGAGAGTTGCAAAAGCTGCTCGTGGATCTGATCCAGAACGAAGGCCGCCTCTTTTGCTTCATCCTTCCACGTAAGCAATGACTTTGTCTCGAAAAGCTGATACCCCAGTTTAGCCCCCAGAGGAACACCGCTAGAGAGTTGCTTGATCCAGTCCCCGGCATCAGGATGTGACTGACTTAAGGTGGCCTCGACAAACACGGCCATCAGCACGATTTCCAGCTCAGGATCTTCCGGGCCAAATACTTGAATATTGCCGCTCTTGAAAAATGGGGTCTTGTCAATAAGCGACGTGCCACCCGAGCCACCATCACGCGCGGCGAAATGAACTTCCTTCATATGGGCCATCCGTACAGCGCCAATGCACATCGGACAGGGCTCAATCAGGGAGTAAAGCTTACATTCCTTTACATTCACACGATACCAATCCAGTTCAAAGAGCGCATTGAGTTCTGCATGTGCCAGGCGATTTCGCGCGAACTGCCTGCCTTCAGCCGTTTGCTCGCGGATACGGTTGCGTCCGTGAGCCGCAATCGCTCCCTGGGCATCCGCAATCACAGCCCCATGGGGAAGAGAGCCATGACGATATGCTTCCCAGGCCTCTTCCGCACAACATTGCCAGACCTGAGAAAGACGTTGCCAGATCACTGTTCCTTCCCTCCTTGCCGTTGGTTCTCTTTAACTTATGCTTTACGCTCTTTGTTATGCCAATGATTCGCTATAGACCACTTCGTAGCGTACCGGTTCAAATTTCTCTGCGAGTTCTCTAACGGCCTGCAAGTGCGGCATTGACAGGGGGTTTTTTAGCATCGCATTGAGCGCTTCTGAACTTTCCCACTGGGTATAGTTCGCCACTTTTGTGCCATCCAGGCTGCGGTGAAAGCTGGCGGAGATATAACC
>DASSXK010000673.1:0-6848 GCA_035703945.1 Ktedonobacteraceae bacterium
CATGCAGGCCCAATTGCGCCCAGGTGATAATTTCAAATAGTTCATCAAACGTTCCGAGTCCACCGGGCAGAGCAATAAAGCCAGCGGAAAGCTGAGCCATCCAGGCCTTACGCTCCTGTATATTTTCGACCTCGTAGAGGATATGCAAACGTTGATGATTTTCTTCCATCGGCCACAGACCTCGCGGGATAACTCCGATCACTTGTCCACCCTGCTCCAGAGCTCCATTGGCGACGGCTCCCATCAAACCAGCCTGGGCACCACCATAGACCAGTCCCCACCCTTTAGAAGCTATCGCAGCTCCCAATGTATGCGCCACCTGCTTAAACGTTGGATCGTTGCCCATTTTTGAGCCTGCAAATACACAAATATATTGCATGTTTTTTACCTTCTTTCCAAACCTCTAACATACCCATCTTTCCACCCGAAGATAGAAGAAATCAAAATCGTCCTGGATTCAAATTTTTCGCAAGCGAAACAGTGCCACGGCCGGAACGCGCTGATATTGAACAGGTGCCAGCAACGTGTTCACCTTCGGCTCGCGGAACGCATCAATCACCAGACCACTCTTAAGAAATCCCTCTATATAGGTCTCCAAACGTCGATGGTAGGAGCCGACCTGACCCCGCACACTCTTGCTGTTAGGAGAGCGCCAGTAGCCTTCCGCGTAGTAATCGCGATAGGTCAGAGCTCCCTCCGCATCGGTATGCGGACCACAGGGATGCAACAAACTATTCACCCACCAGCCACCAGTAACAAGCAACCGCTTAGCAGACTCGATCAGTCGTGGTAGATCCCGAATATCCAGCAGCGCCAGATTGCAGGTAATCACATCAAAACGCTGGCCACCTAACTGCTCCAACGAATGGGCATCATCGTGAATATAGCTGATTCCCAGGGGGGCACGTAGCTCTTTCTGCCTGGCAATCTTCAGCAAATTTCGTGAGAGATCAACCCCCGTCACAAGCGCATTCCGCGCCGCCAGTTCGCGCGTTAGAATACCCTGACCGCAGCCCACATCAAGAATGCGCCGACCTTCTATCCCCTCCACCTCCTGGAGCAATCTCAACATGGCAGGGATTGTTACAGTATGAAGCCAGGAAGCAGATAGGTTGTGGTCATACCAGTCGGCAATTGAATCATAGGCGGATTCATCTATCGCCAGTTTCTCTGCTACCGAATACACGAAAGCCTGTTGTAACTGCTTCAATTAAACATCCTCTCTTCTTGCAAAACCGACCAGAAACAAGACCGGCCCAAATCTGCCAGATCTTATCCCAGGCTGATCCGATTTTGCGACAATCTCAATAGATATTTGTATTTACAAGCAAACATAGATAACTAGACACATGCATGTACATTGATGCAGAAACAGCCTCTTACCTGCCTCTGATGAGAAGATAGGATCATCAACATGGCATTTACGCGCAAAAAAACGTCCCGTCCATGAGATGAAGCAAGATCAAGCGAGCCAGCCAGCAACGCATTGCAAAGCTAGCACAATAACCCCTTGTTAAAAATGTGTGGATAATTGCAGATTCTCATCGTAGATTTCAATTTCCCCTCCCTCCGACGTCCCCACTCCTACTACCTCTGGCCCCACGTATCCTGATCTGATCACGCTTCCAGCCAGGAGAGCCAATAGATATATTTCTTCGTTTCCATCTTCGCACACAAAGGAGGCAAGGTCTATTCCTAAAAAAGGGGATTAATCATGAGAATCTTCTCATCTTTCTCCAATAAAGTTCCCATCAAGATGCTCTACTATAGAACCATGACGAGGACAGATCCCCGTCGAGCAAAGAAAAAACGCTGAAAACTTGATTCATGTAACAAGCCAGGGATGTTTGAATAGAAACTAAAGAGGCAAAAGAAATGCAGTACACAGAAAATCAAAACTCTGCATCCTACACGCCATACAACGCATACGCACCATATACATCCTATTCTCACTATGCGCAGGCGACACCATTCGTCGCAACAGCCCCGAACGAGATTAAAGATGATCCTGCGGCGACGCAGCCCCTGCTGGAGCAGGACGAATTTGGACCGCCCAACGGTCCTTCCGACCCGGAAAACTTTGCTTCTCCCCCACCGAAGCGACCAGGGCAGGCAAGAGCAATCGCCATCATGGCACTGACGTTCGCACTGATCTTTGGGATTGCGCTGTACGCTGGCGAAAATCTCGCACGTACAAGCAGCACAAGTTCAACAACGACAACCACCACCGTTCAAACGACCCAAACAAGCGCCACAAGCCTGGAGAGTCAGCAAGAGGCCGCCATCGCCAAGATTGAGCCCTCCGTTGTTGAACTCAAGGTTACGACCTCGCAAGGCGAGCAGATCGGTTCGGGCGTAATTATCGATGCCAAAGGCGATATCATCACCAATAACCACGTCGTGAGCGGCCAGCAAACCATTCAGGTTGTCCTGAGCAACGGCAGCAGCGAAACAGCCCAACTGGTCGGCACAGATGCCTCCGATGATCTGGCGGTCGTGCGCATCCAACCATACGCACACATGGTCATCGCCCAGATTGGCAATTCAGCCAAACTCGTTGTTGGACAGGAAGTCCTGGCGGTCGGCAATCCTCTCGGAATCACCGAGACGGCGACGCACGGGATTGTGAGCGCCCTGAACCGCTCCATCTCGGAGTCATCAAGCATCACAATCTCAAATGCGATCCAGACCGATGCCGCGCTGAATCCCGGCAACAGTGGTGGGGCCCTGATCAACCTGCAAGGTCAGCTTGTCGGTATCCCGACTCTGGGGGCCGTCAATACCGAATCAAATACAGCGGCCAATGGCATCAGCTTCGCAATTCCAACGAGCAGTATTCAAAAAGCCTTGCAACAAATCATATAAGCATAGAAAGAGCAATATAAATGGAAACCAATCCTTATAAAGACAAGGATTCCAACGAGCAGAGGCCCTATCCATCACAGGGACAACGCCCAGAGAGTCCCTACGTAGCGCGGCGCATGAATGAGCAACGCGCCCAGCATGCCTACACGCGACAAGATCAGGAAGCCTGGCAGCGAGCCCAGAAGATTCATCAGCAAGCATGGCAGCAGGCTCAGCTACAAAATCAGCAGCAAGTCAGACAGCAGGCTCAGCTACAGGCACTACAACAGAATCAGCAGCAGACCAGAATAAGTCAGCCGAGGCCAAAGCCGCAACAAAAAAGCGAGGCTCAAAAGCCGAAGCCAGCAGAGCGGATGTCTAAAGCCAAAGCTCTGGCGCTAACTGGCCGCTTGAAACAGGGGCTTGTCGCGGCCTCGCTGATCGGATTCGCTTCATTCAGTGGACTGGCGGCCTTCCATCAAGTCGGCTCTACAGCATCCACCAGCAAAACAGCGAGCACAACAAAAACAACTACATCAACGTCTCAAACAAGCAATGGCTTCTTTAATCAAACGGGAGGAACACATGTCGGATCAAGTACAGCTACAAGCACTGCCACAAAATCAACGGCAACGGCAACAGCAACGGCAACCCCAACCAAAACAGCAACAAGTACATCAAGCAGCAGTTCTAACAGCGGATCAAACAGTTCTTCCCAGACACCAGTTACCAACACAGCCACATCTTAAGGAGCCGGCCTATATAACACCAGATGGGATGCGCAGAGCGGAGTTCAAAGCAATGGGCACAACAATCTCTCTCCTGCTCCCCGAAGCCCAGGCCGAAGAAGGCCTGACCCTGGTCCGCGCGCTTTTCGAGGAATGGGAACAGAGCCTGAGCCGCTTCCTACCAGACAGTGAACTCACACGCCTGAACGAACTGGCAGGAACCAGCCTTGCGATGCCTGTAAGCAACCTGTTTTATAAGGTACTCTCAACGGCCCTGACCGCAGCCCGGGCCACCAGAGGAATCTACGATCCCGCCCTGCTGGATCAACTGATCCAGGCCGGCTACGATCGCACTTTTGAGGAGCTGCCGCGACAGCGCTTTGCTCCAATCATCCCGGGAGAGCCAGGAGGTCGCTGGCGAGGCATTCGTATTGACCCGATCAGGCACCGCGTCAGCCTTCCCGATGGAGTCGGGCTGGACTTTGGAGGGATCGCAAAAGGCATGGCAGTTGACGCCTCGCTGAACCTCTTGCGACGGCAAGGCATCACAACAGCCCTGGTCAATGCAGGTGGCGACCTGGCGGTCCTGGGCAAGCTACCGGAGATGGAAAGCTGGCCAGTCGCAGTGCCAGGGCGCGAAGGAACCTGGACAATCCCGCTCAATCACGGCGCAATGGCAACCTCGGGGATTGCTCGTCGCAACTGGATTCAGGGGCAGACCTTCCGCCATCACCTGCTCGATCCACGCACAGGTGAGCCGGTAGAAAACGACCTCTGGTCCGTTACGGTCGCGGCTGATCGTTGTGAGCAGGCCGAGGTCGCCGCCAAAGTCGCTTTTATCCTGGGCTCCGAAAAAGGAGCCGACTTCCTCTGGCAGCATCGGCTGGCCGGACTGCTTGTGCGAGAAAATGGCACCTGGGAGGCTGTACATCCCTGGCCAATTGAAAATATGGAGTGTGAACGATGAGCACTATCTGGCAATCTGTCACCTGGAATGTAGCCCGAGCGGGAGGCTTTACCTCCTACATATTACTCACCCTTGCAATTATCGTCGGTCTGGCGCTTTCAATGAAACTGCAATCGCCCGCACGCTGGCCCCGTATCATCAATAGCGAGCTGCATAACTTTCTTACGCTGCTCAGCACCATTTTTCTGGGGGTCCATGTGCTGGCGGTGCTGGTTGATCCTTACATCAAATTTAGCTGGGCTGATACCCTCGTGCCCTTTGTCAGTCAGTATCGGGCACCATGGCTGGCCCTGGGAATTGTCGCAACGTATATTGGGATCGCGATCGGGATCAGTACCTGGCTGCGTCCACACATCGGCTACAAAATGTGGCGAAAACTGCACTACCTGACCTTCGGGATCTTTGTCCTGGCAACCGCGCACTCGATCGGTACCGGCAGCGACACCCAAACCTTGTGGGGGTTCGCAATCTACGCCGTCAGCGTCGTGTCTGTAGGAGTACTGCTCACCTGGCGCATCGTGCTGGCACGCAAGCCTAAACATGCCGCACCCGCTATTCAGGCGGCTCGCAAACCGCTCCAGGCTCCAATGCCTGCACGACAACAAGCGGCCATGCCAGCAAGAGTACAGGCACAACCGCGTCGCTACGAACAAATTCAAACCCAGGAGAGGTGGCAAGGGGAAGAAGCTCTGCGAGGTCGCAGATGAGGAGAGGTTGCCCCTCTCCTCAGGAGAATCAAGCTTATATGTCAGATATGAAGCAGCTTAATCACCAAAACTGAAAGCCTGCTTCATATTTTTTTCGGCCGGAGCACGTTTCAGAAAGCCAACCGTCGCAGCCACCAGACTAACAGAGGCACCGATCAGGAGAGCCAGCGAGATACCAATCAGGCCAGCCAACCAGCCAATCAGGAGGTTTCCAAACGGAGTTGTGCCGTTGAAAACCAGCATGTAGACACTCATCACACGACCACGCAGGTGATCAGGCGTGACGGTTTGTAAGGTCGTATTCGCTGCCGCTGTAAAGGTAATCATCGAGAAGCCGGTTGCAATCGCGAGGGCAATCGTCAACGGGAACCAGTGCGATAAACCAACCAGGCCGAGCGTGATACAGAAAAGCATCGCGCTGATCAGCATTCGTTTAAAGCTTGGCTTCCTGTTTCCAAAGGCAATCGTAAGCGCACCAATCAGAGCACCCGCGCCAAAGGAGGCCGAGATGAGACCGAAGACTTGCGCCCCCTGATGTAAAAGGTCGGTCGCAATCAGAGGCTCAATCACATTAAAGTTAATTCCGAATAGTGAGATGACAGACACAACCAGAATAATCAATAAGACCGCCGGTGTTTTACGAACGTAGTCTAACCCCTGACGCAGACTTTGAAAAGTGCTCAGCGAGGCTTTTGCCACAGCCTGGGTCTTTCGGAAAAGCTGGCTGGTATCGATCATTGCCAGGCCAATCAGGACAGGGATGAAGCTCACAGCATTTCCAAAGAACAGCGGGGCTTCGCCAAAGCGAGCGATCACCAGACCGGCGATGCCAGGTCCAACAATCTTGGCCATGTTAAAGACCGAAGAATTCAAAGCCACGGCATTCGGCAATGCTCCCCGACCAACCATCTCCACAACAAACGATTGGCGCGTCGGCATATCCAAAGCACTATTCAATCCTAGCAAAGAAGCCAGAATATAGATCTGCCAGATCTGAACGGTATGCATGACAACAAGCGTTCCTAAGGTCAGGGCCAGGATCGCCGCAAACGTCTGCGTGAACAAGAGGACTCGTCGTTTGGGGAGTCTGTCCGCCAGTACACCTCCGTAGAGCGTGAAAAGCAGAATCGGCAGAAACTGCAAGGCCCCTACCGTTCCCAGCGCCAGAGGATTGTGGGATAGCTGCAACACCAGCCAGGATTGTCCGGTGGTCTGCATCCAGGTGCCAATCAAAGAGAGGAGTTGACCTGACCAGAAGAGTCTAAAATTACGATGTTGAAGAGCAGGAAATGTGCGATATAAACCTCGCGGCTCACGTGAGGCAACCCCTGCGGAGGCGTGCAACCTCTCGCGATGTGTAGTAACAATGTGCATTGAAGGGTCCAATCCAGAATTTATTTTGAAATGTTTTCATTTTCTTTCAATTTTGAATGCCATACAGCCGATCTGTAGAATAGAAACATCAACAATAAATGACTATATGAAATATACCTGCGTTGAAGCTAGACGAGGCTGAATGGTTAAGCTTTCAGGAGGCGCACGAGCACCGTTACGAATTGTCTTTCAATAATTGGCCATAACCAGCTAAGAGTAGGGAAGGAC
>DASSXK010000707.1:0-8705 GCA_035703945.1 Ktedonobacteraceae bacterium
TGATAGGATTGGAATAGTAATGTTCTATGAACATCCCTTTAACATAAGGCTTGCTCCATTGGGTGTATATCAATGCTACTGCATGGGAGCCAGGTACCTGACAGGGAATCCGCGATGGGAAACAAGGACGCACAAATAACAAAATCATTCCTCTCTAGATTAGCGATTAAGATGAGTGGCTAATATACTCTAGCTTTTGAAAAGCTTACATTCGCCTTCATTTATTGACGAAACGCCCGCCCTTCGCTACTATGAATAGTAGACAGACAGTAAAGACATGTGGTGAAGTGGAAAGAAGGGCGGATGTGATGTCAATAAGCGAAAGTAAAGGCAAGCCCAACCAGACAGCATATAAACAGCTAATCGGGCAGGGCCTGCAAAATGGCGAGTATCGAATCGAAAGCCAGATCGGCCAGGGCGGGATGGGACAGGTCTTCCTGGCACGTCATGTCGAGCTGGACACACTGTTTGCACTGAAGCAAGCACGAGCAGACCAACCCCTGCCAGAAGAAGTCGTGGCCGAACTGGAACGTATGCTGTATGGGCCAGCCCCCCTGAACAACCCTGGCGCTCCCCCGCAACGACCGATCGACAATTTTCCCCTGAGTGGCGGTGTCCTTACCGATCACTTCCTGCGCGAAGTTCTGCTGCTGGCACGTCTGAATCATCCGGCCATACCAATGCTCTATGATTATTTTCTGGAGGATGGTCATTGGTACCTCGTGATGGATTATATTCCTGGTAAAACGCTGGCCTCGTACATGCATAAAAGCGGCTCGCTGGAGCCGCTAGAGGCCATCAACTATGCCTTGCAGCTTTGCGATGTACTGGAATACCTCCATCAACTTCAGCCGCCGGTCATCTTTCGAGACCTGAAACCTTCGAATATCATCCTCACTCCTGAACACAGGCTGGTGCTGATCGACTTTGGGATTGCTCGCTATTTCAAAGAAGGACACGTGAATGATACGATTGAGCTCGGTTCGCCCGGTTACGCCCCACCAGAGCAATACCAGGGAGCCGGCCAGACCGATTGGCGCTCGGACCTCTATAGCCTGGGCGTGATCTTGCATGAGATGCTCTGCGGCAAACGACCCCCAAGTATCGGAAACGAACTGGAACCACTGCATCAACTCAATCCGCATTTATCGTCGGCGCTCAGTGCGCTCGTGATGATCGCAACTCGCCACGCACCACAACATCGCTTCCAGTCGGCCTACACCTTTTACCAGGCATTGGAGCGCGTTCACACAATCGAAGAGCGCAGGGCATACAGCCAACAGGTACTGGCTTACGACGAAACAACCGAGCTGCTTCGCTATCCGGATAAAATTGTCACCCTCACGCCAAAACTCGAAGTCATTCCACATTCTCAGTTGCGGTCCAGTGTCAGCCGCAAGCATGTGCTGACCGAGCGAATTGAGATCCGCAGGCATCTTCAGCGCCTCCATCGCCAGCGAGCGCAGGAGGTTCCCAGCTATGAGCAGGAGACGCAACTTGATGACAGCCTCAACGCGATCCCTCCCATCCAACCGTCGGGGCTGCCATCAATGCCGGATCTGGTTCCACATTCATCGATCACGAAGTTGTCTAAAAACAAGAAAAATGATGTTGCAAAACGACGGCTGGGACCGGGAAATCTGATTGCCCTGCTGGTGATTGTGCTCCTGCTGGTCGGCATTTTGATCTTTCAAGGGGTCAATCGCAATGGGGGGCAGGTTGTGCAACCAACACCAACGCACGCACCTCCACAACACAAGCCAACACCAACGCCTACAGCAATAGTCCGACTGGGAAGCTGGCAGCGTCTTGCAGCTCTTCCGGCCCCGAACGAAGACAATAGCAGCCTCTATGTCAAGGTAAATGGGCACCCCTATGTCTATATGACAGGAGGCTTCCGCAACCAGGGAGGAACTTCGCGCTACGACCAAAACCTGTACCGCTACGATATTACGGCGAAACAATGGGAAACGATCAGTGGCAGCGGCTTTCCGGGGATGGTCAATAACGCCATGGCACTGACAGAAAATAACACCATCTTCTTCACCAGCGGCTACTCGACCGGTACAAGCAGTATCGACTCCTTGCTCTATCAGTACCAGCCCGACACAGGGTATCTGCAAAAGATCATTCCTCCGGCCCAGATGCCGCTTGGGTTTGGCGGCTCAATGTTCGCCGATCAGCAGGGACATCTCTACCTTTCGGAAGGCTTTATGCAGCCAGGGGGCGATCCTGGGAATCGGGCCGGGACAGGCTGGTATCGCTACGATATTACGAGTAACAGTTGGCATACACTGGCCTCGCTGCCAGAGGGGCTGGCCTACACAATCCTGACAAAGCAGGACACAAATACCTTGCTCATGCTTGGGGGCGCGAAAGATGCAGCCCAATCGCAGCCAACCAATAGCATCTATCGCTATGACATTCAAAATGATAGCTGGCAGCTTGAAACAAATACGCTACCAGGCAA
This sequence comes from Ktedonobacteraceae bacterium, assembly GCA_035703945.1. Lineage (GTDB taxonomy): Bacteria > Chloroflexota > Ktedonobacteria > Ktedonobacterales > Ktedonobacteraceae > DASSXK01. The sequence goes on from DASSXK010000707.1 coordinate 2,471, forward strand.
TCTCAGTGCAGCCGCAAGCTGTCAGCAGGGAGATAGTCAGGTGATTCTTGGGGGCTATGACTCAACCAGCAACGCAGTGATGCAAACGGGCTGGCTTTTCCAGCTCTCGACGGAACACTTTCAGCCACTGACCGATATTCCCAGCGGCGAATCAATGCTGGGGACAGCGGTCTGCGACCAGCAAGGGCACGTCTACTTCACCCAGGGAGGATTTGATAAATATCGCCCCACCACCAATTTCTGGGAGCTCACACTGCCTAAACCCTGAGGCTCACACAGCAAAGCCGCCTTGCATTCTTCTCAAGTAACCTGCAAGGCGGCTTTCGTTATCTTAGCAACACATTTAGGGATGCAAAGTCGCGTAAATCAAGGGTCCAGCCTTCACTGACTCCTCGCTCCATTGGTAGCAGGCCAGCAGCTCTTGCTGAACGGCCTCGGCCTCGGCTGCATTGCGGGCGTGGATCTCGACCAGTGGCTCGCCCTGCTGAAGTCGATCGCCAACTTTGGCCTGCAAAATAAAGCCGGTACTATGATCGATAGCCTCGCCCTTCTTAAAGCGTCCCGCGCCCAGGCGCATGCTTGCCAGACCCATCTGCTCGGACTGAATACCAGACAGGTAGCCGCTGCGAGGAGCCTTCAGCATCACCTGGACAGGCGCGGAAGGTAACAACTCAGGCTGCTCGATCTGACGAGGATCGCCACCCTGGGCAGCGATTACTTCGGCCAACTTCTCTACGCCAGCGCCGGAGTTGATCGCCTGCCGCACGCGCTTTTCAGCTTCTTCAAAACTGGTTGCCTGTTCCGTCATGACGAGCAATTCGGCGGCCTCGTGATAGCAAAGTTCGGCGACATCCTCAGGAGCATGGCCTTGAAGAATCGCGATCGCTTCCTTGATTTCCAGCGCGTTGCCGATGGCGTGTCCGAGTGGCTGATCCATCGCCGTGATCGCGGCAACGGTATACAGACCTGCCAACCGGCCAATATCGACCATTGCCTGCGCCAGTTCACGGGCCTGCTCAACGGTCTTCATAAAGGCGCCTGATCCGACCTTTACATCCAATAGCAGGTGAGACGCACCGATTGCCAGCTTTTTGCTCATAATGCTGGCTGCGATCAGGGGAATACTATCGATTGTGCTTGTCACGTCGCGCAGGGCGTACATCTTGCCATCTGCCGGGGCCAGATCGCTTGATTGGCCTGCAAGGACGATTTTATGTCGCACGAGAATCTCTTTGAACTCAATACGCGAGAGGGTAGCCCGAAAGCCACGAATAGACTCCAGCTTATCGATTGTACCGCCCGTGTGTCCCAGACCCCGACCGCTCATCTTACCAACGGCCACACCACAGGCCGCGACGAGGGGTGCGACCGCCAGCGTCACTTTATCACCGACGCCGCCGGTGCTATGCTTATCGACGACAGGCGAAACCAGTTCTTTGACATGCAGTTCCTCGCCTGAGCGCACCATCGCCAGGGTCAGATCGCTGGTCTCGCGGGCAGTCATACCTCGCCAGTAGGTTGCCATCATAAAGGCCGCCATCTGGTAATCTGGAACCTGCTCGCGGGTATAGTTATCAATCAACCAGCTAATTTCCTCGGTGCTGAGCTGCTGGCCATCACGTTTCTTGCGTATGAGTTCTACTGCTTGCATAGACAATCCTCGCTACTCTGGTTTACTTTGACTCCTCGGTCAAAACGACGCGGACAGCATCGCTGGCATAGCCATTTCCAGTTTCAAGCATGTAGCGATTTAGAAGCTGACTTCCCAGCCGCGTCCCCTTATCAAAGACAAGCTGACCATTGGTGAAGGCATAGATCTGAGCTTCACCGGGCAGCACACCTTGAATAATAATTGTATTATATTTGCTGTCCTGCTGCTCCCTGAAGGCTTTGGCCAGGGTTGCCATCTGCTGCCAGGCCACGCCTTTTTCGTAGATAATCCGGACGATTTTTTTCTGGCCGACCGCAACACTGGTATCCTCTACAGTATACGCAAGGGCATCTTTTTCCAGGGCTCGTAATTGCTCAAGCGTTTTGGGCGGGAAGGGACCAGGAGCGGCCAGAGGGGTTGGTTCAACTGGCAAGGGTGGGGCTTCGACATAGGGCTTATGGGGAGTAGTTCCACGTCGGGGCGCACCAAGCGGGGGCAAGTTCGCCGGAGGTGGAGCAGGTTTGGTCCGTTGGGCAGGGCGTTGGGCCGTCGAAGGCACGGGCGTGACCGTACGCGAGGGGGCAGGACGTTGGGCCGTGTTCTGGGTCACAAAGGCATTTCCACAATTGACACAATATGTCGCTCGATCAGCATTGGTAAAACCGCAATATGGACAGCGCATTGATTTTCCTCTTCTGTCTCTAGTCCGGCTATCAATGAGGTGTATATCAGCCTTGATAGCGCAGGCTTGAAGCGATAAAAACACTATTCTTATTTAAACGTAGCATTCAATATGCTATCCAAGCACAGACATTTCCTGGAGAGAGGCGCCATTTCTCCGGGAGCAAAATTGGATGCTGATCAGGCTCTTTCGCATTCAAGGAAAGAGCGCTTAGAGTTCTTTATCGGGAGCTGACGAATCAACAACAGCTCCTGACAAATGGGGTTTAATCCTGTTTAATCAAAGCCTGCACAAGCTGTCCGTTGCTTGAGACCTTTTCAAAGAGACGAATCACCTGCTCGGTTCCTTCGCGCTTTGGCAGATCGGCAATCTCGCGGCGTACAATTGTCATCGCACGCAACTCCTCCTGAGAAAGCAGGCGTTCTTCCTGACGGGTACTGGAGGATTTTACATCAATAGCAGGGAAAACGCGGCGATCGGCCAGTTCACGCGATAGGCGAATTTCCAGGTTTCCGGTGCTCTTGAACTCCTCATAGACAACCTCATCCAGGCGGCTACCCGTTTCCACCAGGCAGCTTGCAATAATCGTGAGACTTCCACCCTCCTCAATTGAGCGGGCTGCTCCAAAGACGCGGCGTGCAACCTCCAGGGCTCGGGCATCAATGCCGCCCGAAAGCGTGCGGCTTCCGCCGCCGGAACTATAGACGTTACTATAGCCTCCGCGTGATCCACGCCCCATCTCATTGCTGAGATTCTGGGCACGAGCCAGGCGCGTCAAAGAGTCGAGCAGAATGACCACATCTTTTCCCTGCTCAACCTGGCGACGAGCATCATTCAAGGCTTGCTCCATAATGCGACCGTGACGGGCCATTTGTTGATCAAAGCTGGAAGAATACATCTTGACCCCCGGTCCCTGCACTTCCATCCGCCATTCCGTTACCTCTTCCGGGCGTTCATCAACCAGGCAAAGAAACAGTTGGCAAGCAGGATGATTATGCAAGATCGCGGCCGCCATCTGGCGAAGGATCGTTGTTTTGCCTGCCTGAGGGGGAGCCACCAGCAAGGCACGTTGCCCAAATCCTATCGGCACGAACAGGTCTATCAGACGAGGCGCAATCGGTGTTGGACCAGTTTCAAGCGTAATTCGGCGATTGGGATGAATGGGGGTAAGTCTCTCAAAAGGGGTAGGTACTGATGCCACTCCTCATTGTCCTCCTGTAAACCACTACACTAACCGTTATAAATAGATACTCTCTTACTGTATCACATTTGTCTATTGTTAATGGGTTTACAGTGGACTGTCAATTTTGATTGGAAGGATGCCGCCTACGGCTTATTTATTTATGCCATTTGATATATCCGGGTCCCATTTTTTAAAGATTTTTAGCGTTCGATCCCAACTAATCACAACATCTCCCCCTTCATCGGTGCCCTTTTTCAGGGATTCTTTGAGGCTGGCATTAATTTGGGCCTGAACATCTGAAAATTCGGGAGGTTCAGTGCGACCCATAATTTCCACCAGGGTTGCATAGGTATAGGAAGTGACTCCAATGCGCACTCTGACATCTGGCACGATCACCCCATCCATAGCACCTCCATCGGTCACACCGCCACGTGAGATGGCAACTTTATGTGAGCCCGCCAGGTTGCGCTTTAGCAGCACAGCATTATCACGAGCATCCTCCAGGGAGACATTATCGAGCACAAGGTAGAAGCGATCGGCATAGATGTAATAGAGGCGGCTTCCTTTATTTTGCATAAAGACAGTGCGCATCAATCCTTCGATTGCCAGCCCGATTTTCCTGACCAGATTCTGCACCAGGGCCGTACTGTAGACGCGGGCAATTCGACTATGCTGATCAACATCAATTGCAATAAAGGAAACCTCCTTAACCTGCGCCTCCAGATCGTTGTGAGTCTCATTGACGCGTTTGAGCAGGCTAGCGACATCATAGACGAAATCCTGCTCGGAAAAGAAATCTTCAAACAGCGTATCTACGATTGCTGGCTTGTTCACAATCAATTTCAAATGGCTGCTAACGCGCTGGCGAACTTGATAACTCAACAAGAGATCCTCGACGATACGCCCAATCATCCGCAAGAAACGTTGATCATCGTCATCGAAGGCCTTTGGATGGCGTGATGCAACATATAAGACGCCCAATGGCTTGCCATTCTCGGCTCCAATCGGCACAGCCAGAGCTGAGCGCATAGGTTCCTCGAATTCGGTGTGCACCACCAGAGCATTTCTGCGAACCAGTTCTTCTCGAAAGACAACGCGCCCACTGAGGAAGGCCCGCCCACTCACGCTGAGCAATGTATTGTGAGGAGTGGGATTGGGTATGCCCAGGCGGTAAAGAGCGGCACTACTCTGGGCCTGTACCACCAATTTTTGCTGGCGAGGAGGCAATAAGATGTCATGTGGAAGCAAGAGGCAGCAATAATCCCAACGCTGCGACCCATCTTTTGCCTCGCCTCCGGCATCCACCACCAGATCAGCAAGCTTACTTAGCAGTAGATCAGGGGGACGCACCCTTGACCCAAAATCATTGGTTGGAAACGTTTCATCACGTCTGCCCGGCTCAAAAAAGGTGCGCCATTTAGCAATCGAATCATAAATTGGAGCCAGCACCCGTTTGGCCGTAACAGCCATATCATGGGTAATCTTAAATTCGTCCATGCGGCGTTCAAGCAGCAAAAACGTTTGATCGCCTTCCAGATCAGCCTGATCCTCTTCTGGATCAATCAAAGATTTCAGCGAAGCAATCCGGTAATCAGATGCAAACTCAAAAGCGGGTTCAGGGGTCGTAAAGGTATAGAAGGAGCCACTGCGCCCCAACCAGCCCACCAACCCTGGGCCGACATCAGCAAGATCTTCAATTTTAATCGCAGCTTGAGCATCGTTTAGCCGTGTCATTGGTAGCAAAATGCCTCCCAGCACGTACCTCCGGTCTTCACAGATCAGCAAAAACACGAGACGCAGCGCCTGGGAGATATAATAGCGCCAGAAAAGTTGAGCATACACATCATCAAGATATATATCAATTTTCTGATGATCACCATCCAGCTCGTCAGCCTCTATTTCAGCTTGCGACCCCACCACCTCCAAAGAAGAGACCGCCCGTTGGAGGACCGTCATATTAGAAAGTATTTCGCCAGGGGTATAGTCATTTTTTAGAAGTTCTTTGATGATAGCCAGCTTCTCAAGCTCGCGCATCGAATATTGACGATGACGCTGACCCTTTGCACCCTCTCGCTGATCCTTGCGGAAAGGTTCTATCAGCTTCCTATTTTCCCAATCCCGGAGCTGGTTCTCTGTAAACTCAAAAAGGGTGGCGGCATTTCCAATCGAGACAGCGGCATCCAGGCGAACCCGCTCAATATCTCTTTGAATACGTTCCTGAACTTCTTTTTCTTGCAAAAAATGTTCCAAAGAGGGTCGTTTCTGACGTTGCTGATGCATGAAGGCCTCCTTGCACAGAGGGTTGGAATCTACATTGCGAGCACTTCGTTAAACATCAATCCACAGTTACATCCTGAACTTACTTGAGCTTCTTGCTTTAGAAACGCCTCGCTATAGGGATAGGTCTTTCTTGCCAACCTGCATCGTATTCTGCTGTTGATAGTATAATCATCTTTTTTACAGATAGCAATGTTTTTCATGCCAGATTATCTCATATTCATAACAAATTAACTCAGATTATTTCATATTTTAGGGTAATTCATCAAAATTTGAAAGAAATACCAGCCTGACACGTCCTTCTTCCAGAGCCAATAGTGCTATTTATCTTAAATAATCTTATCTACTATGTCAACTTCACTATAAAATAATATAGGATATTCTTCTTTCCTATTAACTTTATTCCGTTTATTCAAATGAAATCATAGGTTTTATCCTCTAA
>DASSXK010000735.1:0-7236 GCA_035703945.1 Ktedonobacteraceae bacterium
GTCGATCGAGGTCCATAGCGTCCCACTTTTGGCAGTATCAAGCATAACCTTTCGCACGTCGGTATTCTTTGACTCACGGGTCTGGAGGATGCGTGCAACTAAAGCACTCATAATAGGAGCCGCAAATGAGGTTCCAGACCAATAGGCCCAGGCGCTTGTGCTGCCTGCCGGCACTTCAGGCGGTTGTCCGTTTTTTGAGAGGGCTGGAAAGCTTGCCGCACTGAAAAGACCACAAAGTGCGTCAATCGGCGTGGTCGTGTCTGGATGAACGTCAGTATGAGACATTGCCGAAGGCAACCAGGGGTCAGGTTTTGGAAGATCGCCACCGTACGTGGCGATCCCATTCGCTCCCGGGTAATTACTGTATAGGGCGGCATCTCCGTTCCGATTGACCGCACCGACTGAGATCATGGTTGCAATAGGATAATCCTGATCCTGCGCAAAAGCGGCTGGATAACGCGGCCCAAAACGCTTTTCAGATTGATTCATGCGCGGATCTGAATCGTTGCCAGCCGCCGCTACGAACATCACGCCCTTCCCTGCGAGGGGTTGTAGCAGCGAAGAAAGTACGTTACGAGATGTATTCAAAAGTAGAGGGGTGACTCCATCAGGGATGTCATCTTCAGGAGGAAGGAAAACAAGGCTCAGGTTAACAACAAGTGGGACGCCTTTCAGGTCTGTCTCCGTACGGCTCAGGATATCGTCTAATGCTTTCTTCAACGTTTGGATATCTCCCACGCCATCGTCATTCAATACACGGACAACCTCGATGGTTGCTTTGGGAGCAAGATCATGCACAATCCCTGCAACAAACAGACCGTGATCCGCCATAGGGAAGCCTGTATGCCGTCCATATATATCCTTGCCCGTCACCATTCGCTCTGGTGGAGTTCCTTCTACTATCGCTGGGAGGTCCTGGTAATGGATTTTGAGAGACGGGGCCCCACCGTTAGCAGGATTCATCGCTTGCTTCATGTCCTGCAAAAGCATATTTCTCTCTCCGGCTTGCTCGGCCGCCTTCAAGATTTGCTCGATTGGAGGGGTTGTATCTAGCACAAATACGGTCGCGCCCTTCCCCGTTGCATCTTGTAGCTTACCCGGAAGTTGTAGAAACCCAAGCTTCCATTGACCGGAAGAAGTGTGTTCCTTAGAGGGAATTGGCGGACTAATCGGGCAACCCTGTATGATATAATCAGTACCAGCCTTAAACCAGTGTGGGATAACATCTACCTCATCAACAGGTTGCTGCTTTTGAAGTTCCTTTAGAAGTGCCTGATCGTCATCAAAAAGTTTGATAACGGCCAGGGTCTGATCATTAGATTCTCCCATTGATTGCATGTCCGACGACATCCCTGGATTGATCTGGCAGAATACGACCGCCTCACGTTGGGTATCAGAAATAGCGCCTCCCATAGGGGCCGTTCTCTGAAGCGGTAAGGGCGAATTAATGGATAAATCTACGCCTAAACCAGAGGCCCCTCTAATAATATCCGGAGCACCGATAACCCCTGATGATGGTACAGGATATTTCACCCTGACGATGACCTGGTTGGTGTGCCAGTAGATGGTGGTGCCCATGTTCATGTTCATAGTTTCTTACCTCCTGATCTCTCCCTCAAGAGAATTAGACAGAGATTATAGTCAGTTCGTTCAGTCCCTATCTTAAGACGTGGATACTTCGTTTTTTTTAGCATCAGATTGCTGTGCCACAGCCTGGTACCTGAGAGGGCCGCTCTCGCCGACAAGGCGGAAAGCTGCCCAATAATAGGGATGAGCGCAGGCTGACCCGGTTCGGCAAAGAAGTGAGGATTGGGCCGCACGTAGAGCCTGGGCTTTACTCTCTCCCCTGAGGAGATGCTGGTAGAAGAGTTGCATTAACTCACTGGTTGCGGTATCTTCGACGGCCCACAGGCTTGTGACCAAAGACCCGGCCCCCGCTGCCATAAATGCTCGTGCCAATCCTAATTGTTCGTCACCTCCGCCGCTTAAGGCCAGCCCGGTTTCACAACCACTGAGTGTAACCAGTTCGCACCTTTTGAGATCCAGGCTAAAAGCGTCGAGCGCATTGAAGTGGCCATCAGCAAGGCGAACCGAAGAAAAGTTAGGGGCGTCCATTCTGCTGTGACCATGGGTTGCCAGATGAATAATAGGACTGCCAGAGGCTTTTTCTGCCAGCCTGGTAATCGTTGCATCAGCATCAAGGTAACACTCTCCATTCAGCATGGCCGCCAGAGATCGGGCTTCTTTGAGTACATCCGTCAGGTATCCTTGATCCGAGTAGCCAAAGATCAATGGCGGCTCAGGATTCGCAGGTGCAGGTTTGATATGTCCATCCTGCGCTTTCTCTTTTTCAGAAGCATTATGTTGCATCAATAAGCTGCCGGCCGGGAAGTAGTTTACCTGGTAGTTTTCGATCAGGAAGTGATTTCCATCATACAGGGCATGGAATGGCAGGGTGTGGAGCGGTCCGTAGGGTACTATGGTCAGGTAGCCAGATGACGGAGGCAGTTGTGCTGCGACAGGAGCTATCAGCAGTTTATAGAGCTTGTTTAGCATCTGACGTACCCCCCTCTGGTCTACGTCGGGCAGGCGGCCCTGCTGGAGATGTACATGGAGGGATGGCAATAAGCGTCTCAATTGCTGCGCCCCAGCAGGAATCTCATAGGTTGTAAGACTTTCTCTTGTAAGCGCAAAGATAATCAGCCGCTCTTTCTGTTGAAAATAAACTAATAAGAGCTGATCAGGTGCCAGATGCTGGCGGAGTTGTGTACTATCTAATCGTTGTAAGCTGCTCTTTCTACTTCTCTTTCTATTGGAGGGATGCCTTGCTGCCTGTTGCAAATAAAGCCGCTCAAATAATTCACCCAGTTTTGTCTCGCAGCGCTTCAGTTCAGCCTCGATGATCTCCTTCTCAACAGCAGGAGATACAGAAGTATCTACCTGGGTAAGCAGAACGCTATAACGACGGTAATGCTCTTGCAGAGACTTCAGTTCATATTGGGTCCGCACCCTGGCTACATTGCTGTCCTGCCAGATTAAAGCAGAAGACCCATCTTCCTGCTCATCTTGTTTGCCTGCCCATATCTGCGACTTATTGAGATACTGCCGGAGAGCCATAGAACGTGCCCGTTCAAGATAGCTAAAGGCCTGTTCAATTTGTCCCTGTTGAAGATACAGGCCGATCATCTCCTCATAGACGGTCCATGTGGCGTGTAGAAAATCCGGAGAAAGATCGTATGCCAGATCATCCAGCATACGCTCGATCTGCGCAATAGAGGCTCCATAATGCTTGATTGCCTGGAGAATATCACCTTGCAAAACAAAGATCTTCCCCAGCAAGGATTGACCTTTATAGGCCTCCTCTTGTAAATGGTGCTTCTGAGCCTGTTTGACCGACTGTTTGCAGAGTTTGGCCGACGCCAGGAGGAGAATAGCTTGCTGTTCTCCCTCCCGGCGCTTCCCCGCTTGCTGGGCCTGTTCAATTAGAGAACCAACCATTACCAGGCTGGCACGAATAGCACGCGCTACCAGCCCTTGAGCTTCAAAGTAGTCCATGAGGCTGCTGGCCTGGCTATAGGCCTCAGTTGCTTCTCCCATCTCCAGGAGAAGCTCGGTTTGTTGAAGTTTAGTAATTGAGGCGTAATAATCAAATCCTTTCTGGTGAAAGAGCAGCCAGCTTTCATCAAGTGCGGCTAATGCGCCCTGTAGCTGATGGGAGGCAACCAGGGCTGTCGCGTATTCACGTAATGCATTACTCGCCTGCAACGTAGTAGCGCTCTGCTGATATATCGCAACGGCTTCCCGGGCCAATTGACAGGCTTCGCCAGCTCTATTTAGTTTTACCAGAACGCTAGCCGTCTGTAACTTCAGTTCTGCCAGTAACCTGGGATTATCGATGTTGTTTTGTTGCAAACTATCCTGGGCCTGGTAGTAGCGTCGAAGCGCTGAGCCATAATAGCCTCGTATATATTCGATTTCCGCCAGATGAATCTCTGCATTTATAAGTAGGCTTATCTCGTTGAGTTCAATAAAACTTGTCTGTGCTTGCTGTAGAAGCTGATAGGCCTGCTCAAACCTGCCCAGTTTAACCAGATTCAGAGCTTGATTCACTTCTGCAATGGCGATAGATCGCTTGATAGAGGTTGCGCTTTGCTCGCTCAGCGTCGGGTAGATCGCAAGCATATGATCGTACACCTTGATGGTTTCCTGGTATCGTCCTGTCTGCGCGTAGATCACTCCTGTATTCGCCTCAATAATACAAACCCAATAAAGCTCATTAAGACGTAGAAAAATATCGCGAGCCCGAGCAGCCTCCGCTAGGGCCTCCTCGACATTGCCTAAAGAGGCACTTGCGATAATCCAACTGATACGACTGCGTGCCCAGTTCCCCTCGTCATTCAAATGAAAAAATTCCGCACCGGATTCGTCTAAAGCCTCGATTGCGGCCTGGCAATGGCCTATTTGGACGAAGGCGTCTCCTTTGGCTTTCAGACCAAGGGCGTGAGATGCAAGATGTTGTGTGTAATCACCAAAAAAAATAAGCAATTCAGCTAACTTGAGGGAGAGAAATGGGAGATAAAGTTGCTTGAGCGCCTCATCGGCTAGCAGGATACCCACGGCCTCGCAGTCACTGAGTTCCTCGATCTGCTCCTGCAAAAAGGCTTTGCCTTCCTCTAAACTCAATTCACGCAGTGTTTCTAGCATGGGAGGATAATTCATAAAACGTGCCCACCTTTTTCAAAGATTGGCTCAACGCATCCTTCAGAGCAATGGAGATAAGAGATGGATAGCTTTCAGGTGTGCTTACTGAGTAGTCCGCAGAGGGAATACGGTTTCTTTTGTGTTTAGAGGTTGCCTGTTCGAGTAGTACATTCTAATACTCCCCTCTCAGAGGTTGTATGGAGATAACGTAATGTGGTCCTCAGAGATATAAGCTTCAGGTGCTGATCGTGAAGTTGCCAGCCAAAAATGCGCAAAGACCTGGGAGATATGATTCTGCTCTGAATCTCGGTATAAGGCAACGCCAGATTTATTCTCATTGCGCTCAGCGTTGTGTACAAAAGATGCCAATGACAATAGTATTGGTAAAAATATAGCTTTTCTTCAATTACGATAGCTTATCATACCTGAATTGTCAAGATTGAAGGAGAGACCACTCCAAATATGAGGCTCTCCGCTTCTTTAAGTGCCTTCAAATTGGAATGGTCTCTTGAGCATGAGAGTGTGAAGCAGCTCTCGATTAGATGACGTTATTGCTCGGGTCGTGCGCCCCAGCCTTCGAGAGAGGGTCCACCCTGGGTGTATATCGTCGTATCCACCACAGCGAGCCAATCGAAATCGGTGAAGCTGTGGGCGCTGAGTGGTTCCACATAGCTCCCGTTCTTCTGACTGCCAGAGCGCATCGGAAGGGCCGCCATTTCCTCTTCAGGAAGCCCTTGCCCACGATGTGTGGGAATGAACCGCGCTGGACCGGGAGTGGCTGTGAACCGCGCCTCAAGCGTTCCGGCTTCTGGCTGGCCAATCCCGTTGGCTGGCGAGGAACCTACGGCTGAGCCGATGACGACATAGCGGTGGCCGAACATTTCCTGAAGATGAGATCCAACAGGTGACCACATCACCGTCTCATTCCCCCATTGCACCTTTCCATGCTTGAGATGGCTATTATGGGCAAAAATCAAGACGCGTCCTCGATCCTCTTCACGGGAGACGATATATGCCAGATTGTCTGCCATCATTGCGGCACGTATACCGAGCAGGCTAGCCTCGCGTTTCTCGGACGGTCGCGCGAGCGCCGTATGATAGTTCAGGAGTTGCCGAGCCATCACCGCATAGTGGACGGCTTCCAGATAGCGACTCTCGTCGCTCCTGGCAACCAGTTCGGGACGACGCACATGCAGTTCTGAAATGAGCTCCTCTGTCTCGATCCGCAGTGCAGTTGACTCCGGTGCTCGACCTCTCGCTTGTGTCGGGTCGAACATGGCCGCTGGATTCTCCCAGGCAGCGTCCTGTCCTAGCAGCGGGTCAATCCGATTTCGGTAATCCTGGGCAAGGGCCTCGTCAACTGAGTTGAGGTAATCGAGCGCAATGTGCAGGATCTGGCGGGGACTATCGGTGCTGGGCACATCGGTCGGACCATCGAAACCATAGAAATGGAGTTTCATGGGATGCTCTGAATCAGCATTGTAGTGTCTTATCCACTCGACAAGTTCTCGATTCGCTTCAAGCTCTCCGAAACCGTGGCTAAATCCAGTCTCCTGCACCGCCTCATAGGAGGCCGAATCACGGCCAAGCACGTAGTCGTTGACGATGGTTCCACGAGGAAAACTGCTTTCAATGGCAATTGCGCTGTAGCCATGAGCTTCGACAAGGCGTTGGAATAGTTGGTTGCGAAGGACAAGCAGTTCTTCCCCTCCATGGAGGGCTTCACCAAAGCCAAGCAATTCTACCGAATCGTCAAGTGAGTCAATCATCTTATCAACGGCGGCGTTGAAGCCTGGGCGTGAATCGAGCGAGAATGGGATCGCCTCATGTGCAATCCAGTCGTCAAGTGTCGTATATACTCCTGTTGCGTTCGTCATTGGTTTACCCTCCGTTATTTACACTGTAACATTCATCCAATGAGAAATCTTCTCCTGCTGTTCAGGAGGGTGCATGCATGCCTCTCCGATCCAAGCTGGCCAGGCTTTTTCTGGATCATGTCTCTACAGTACAACACAAATGCAAGAATAGAGGGTAGGAAGAGAATCTATGGACAGATAAGGATCAGAACAGGCTTAATATCCTTGTTTTTCTGTGAGAGAACGAGGAGGGTCTTGCAAAAAGTCTCAAATCAGAAATTGAGACTTTTACATGAAGCTTGTCAACAAAAGTTTCTTTAGAAACATCACCTATCACTGATACTTGTTTTGGTCTATAGTTATATATCCTATGGCTATACGAAATTCTAACACCATCTTTTATATGTATTTATTGATAAAAATCAGCATACGTGTGCTATTCTCTTCATGAAATACCTCCAGGGTAAGGATAAAGTGGTATCCTTTTCCCCAGCTCCATAAGTTGTGGGAAGCTGCCATGTCTTTACGGGATCAGCGCATCAGAAATTACTGCACCAACGCCTTTGCCAGAGCCGAGAGAGCGGCGAAGGCATGAAAGAATTCTTCGCCGCCATCGACTGGTGTTGGATATGAGCTCAACTTCGCCACGCAGCATCATCTGGCCAAAGCGCGCCATGTC
>DASSXK010000391.1:0-7319 GCA_035703945.1 Ktedonobacteraceae bacterium
ATTTCTGCTATCTGTTTCCCCCCTCCCTCGCCCATTTTTCAATGAAAATTGAAATGCTTGACATTACCACAAACCTACGTTACTATACCCATAAGAAATATAGTCACTATGGTTATATATAACGATTGTCTCTCTTATAATGTTGAGGGATGATGTCTTTAGAATGTTGGCAGAGCGGTTTCCTGCTGAAAGGGTCGAGGCGATGCTTCCGACGTTACGTCGTTCGATGTTGATCATCTTTGGGGCTTTTCTGTTGTTCGCGCTGGCATATGTGGCTTTTCAGCAGATTGTTGATCCACGTGAGCCCTTTACGCATGCCATGCAGAGCCATCTTGATCTTAATCTGGCCTTTCTGGCGGTTGTCTATGGGGCGGAGCTGGCTTTTCTGGCGATTGTTGTGGGAGGCGTTGTGATCGTGGGAACCGCTGTGAGGTTGGCGCTGGTACAGCGACAGCGAGCGGTCTTGTTTCGCTTTGGAGCGGCGGCAGCGCTGGTGCTGCTTTTTGTCGCTCTTACGCTTGCGCTTCAATGGGCTGGCATGATCTATGGGAATCAGAACGGGCTTTTCCAGCTCAGCTACCTTTCGGCTTTTCTGGCTGTGCTGGTGATAGATAGTATCTTGCTGACTCAGGTAATTCTACGCACTGAATTCAGCCCGGCCCTGCTGCGTTTCGCGCTGATCCCGATGCTGGTGACGACGCTGGCGATGGGTGTGTCGTTCCTTAGTATCATCGTCTGGTCGCTGCGTTTGTGGGCGGATGCGCCTGACCTGGCTTTACGTTATGGTCTGGGACCGGGCCTTGTTGGAGGATTGGGTGGCAGTTTCGGCGTGGCAATTGTCCTGGTGATTATGGCACTCACAACAATCGTGGCTGCCCTTGCGCTAGGACGCGGCATACGTGTACGGCGGATGACGCCTGCTTAAAGAGTGTCTAATAAAGAGGGGCAATAATTAAATTTTATTGTTGCCCTCTTTCTTAATTTGGGATTGTTTTTGTATCTTTCTAGCCTGGATTCGGAAGTCCCCAGCTAATCGTTGCGACGACCTGCATCTGAACCACAGCGTTTGGATAGGCTTTAAGCAGAATCTCTTTCGCCTCGCGGTCGAACGTTGCTGCCGCTGCTGGCTCCATCCGGTCGCGAGAGAAGCCGTTGCGGGAGTGGTAGGACTCGATATAGTCATCCAGCGATTGACTGAAGGAAACGGGCTGCGTCGTCTTTTCCCCGACCTTCTTAAACAGGCCATGTTTTTCTAATTCAGCCAGCATATCGTAGGCCTGGAAATCTTTGTTGGTTGAATATTTTGTAATAATCGTTCTGAGCAACTCAAACCACGGGTCAGGCTGATTGTCATGCCCTACCACTGCCAGATATCCTCCTGGCACCAGTAACTCACGAAAGCGAGGCAGGACGACATTCCAATCCATCCAGTGTAGACTTTCGCCTGCCGTCACTAAACCATAGGGCGGATTTAAAGATATCTCTTCAACACTTCCCAGGAGCCAGTGTATCCCCGGATTATCGCCATTCGGCAGACGACGGGCTTGCTTAAGCATCTCCTCTGAAAAATCCACTGCGTCCACTTGCTCAACGTGCTCGATGAGTTGGCGGGAGAGAAAGCCGCTGCCGCAGCCAACATCGAGAACCCGCCGTGGTTCAGCCTGAACCAGCTCAGCCAAAATTTCAAAGGTTTCCAGCGGATAAGGAGGGCGATGGCGATAGGCCTTTACAATACTTGTATCTTGAAACTGTTCCGCATATTTTCTTGCCAGGAATTTCGGTTTTTGAATCATAACTCACTGCTGCTCCTCTTTATAATTTCATTCCTATAATTGAATTACATTATATTTTACGCGCCTTGGATTGAATACGGATAAACGCTATGAATAGCAAGGTTTTTGATGCTTGACATTGCTCTTATAGCTGGTTAGACTGGTAAAATGCTGTGGCTCAGTATGCGGCTTCTGAGGCATTAAGCGCGAGAGCATCGTTGCGAAGGGTCTTGTAATAGCAATCTATTCAGGCATTAATCTTTAGTATTTCACGATAAATGCCGATGTTAACCACTGACGAGATGTTTCGCTTTTACCTGACATTAAAGCATAGTCAGCAAGAAGGTTCATCTATCGTGAATGGGCATATGTTTATGTTTTGGCTTAAAATGCTTCACTCAAGTGTACTGCAAGCCCGCTCATTCGATTGATTGGGTGGTAAACAGCATTCGATAGACTGGCTATTCGGCTGAATACTGGATTGCCATCGTACAAATAACATGTAAAAGGTGAAGGAAGAATATGAAGGTACTGGTAACCGGGGGAGCTGGCTACATCGGCTCGCATACCGTTCAGGAACTGCTCAAGCAAAATTATGAAGTTGTCATCGTTGACATCATCGACCTGCAACACCGCGATGCCTTGCCCGGTGTCTCGTTTTATCAGGGCGACATTCTTGACAAGGATTTTCTGAACGGCGTCTTTCAGAAAGAGCGGGTCGAGGCTGTGATTCACTTTGCGGCCCTCAAAGCTCCTGGTGAATCGATGCGTGAGCCTGCGAAATATTTCTACAACAATATCACTGGCACCGTTTCGCTGCTCGATGTTATGATCCATAACGATGTGCGGACCATCGTCTTCTCTTCAAGCTGCGCTATATTTGGAAATCCTCAGCGCCTGCCTGTCTCGGAAGATATTCCTTTTTCGCCCGAAAGCGTCTATGGTGAGACCAAGTTGATGGGTGAGACCGTCTTGAAGTGGTTTGATAAGACGGCTGGTATCAAATACAGCGCCCTGCGCTACTTCAACGCCGCTGGTGCCTCCCTCGACAATAGTATTGGTGAGGACTGGTCGCACACCGAGAACCTGATTCCGATCACGATGAAAGCTGCGATGGGTGTTACCCCTTCGATCTCGATTTTTGGCAGCGATTATAACACTCCCGATGGCACCGCTATTCGCGACTATATCCACGTCGTTGATCTTGCTGTTGCCCACGTCAAGGCTCTCGAACATACCGTTCAGACGCGAGCCAGTTCGACCTACAACCTGGGAACCGGCAAAGGAAACACGGTCCGTGAAGTCGTCGAGGCCGTCAAAGCCGTCAGCAATCGGGATTTCAAAGTTATCGAGGCTCCCCGCCGTCTGGGCGATCCCGCCGCGATCTGGGCCGATTGCAGCAAAGCCGAGCGCGAACTGGGTTGGAAAGCGCAATACTCCCTCGATACCATCATCCAGTCCGCCTGGAAATGGCACAGCACCCATTCAAGCTAAGATTTCTCGAAAACCTTGTTAGTCACCTGATTGGATGGCAGAGTGAAAAGCGAAGCGTGAGCCATTTATACGCATTGGCTCACGCTTTACTATTGAAAGACACTTCGCAACGCCGCTCTCGCGCCTGATGATCCTAAACCCTGGCTTAAGTTGTGCCAGGAGTGTGCAAGCTTTGCTTTGAGGCAGTATTCCCGCGCAACCTGTCCTGATAAAATGCGGCCAGTGCATGAGCGGCAGGGCGCAGCAGCCAGACTCCGTGTGTCTTACTAAAAATATGCGTATAGCCGCCAGAAGTGTCGCTGCCTGCGCCTACCCAGTAATTAACACCGGCCAGGTAAGGGAGAGAAGCGAGAGCTGAAAGTTCTGCCTGAAGTACTGCTTGCTGAGTAGTATCATCAACGTTCACCTGGTTACTGTAACCTAACTCGCCAATCACGATGGGGAGATGCCGTATATTTTCGATCGCCTGAAGTTCGCTGAGACGTGCATGAGCCGCGATAGCAGGATCAGTGGTATCTCCTTCAGGGTAGCTGTCAATCGTAACATAGCCAAACTTGCTGAGAGTAGCCTGCTCAAGAATGTTGGGATGGGCTGCAAAGTAGGCGCTGGTGGAGCAGATCGTTGTGATAACTCCAGAGATATCTAGCTGGTGGAACGCTGCATCGGCGACATCGGAGGTGTCACGCAGGAAGGCGTTATACTGGCGCGTGGCTGTGTTGGGAGCATGATATGTCCATTCCGAACCATACGTTGCTGCCCAATAATGCCCCTCTTCAGGTTCAGAACAGGCATCAAAGATGTCACCGGGTCGGAAAAACGAGGGATGGGCCAGGATGAAGGCACGCTCGGAGATTTTGTATTGCGCCAGCGTCATTATGCCGGTTGTACCATTGTTGTTTTCCCATTGATTGGGATGCGAGCGAAACCAGACGTGGCGACCCGTCGCCCGCGCGGCATCGATCCATTCCTGGATGTATGCAGGATAGTCCCAGTGGATATCGATGGTAATGTAATTCGCGTTGAGGCTGGCCGATAAATCTACAATGTTGGTAATTTCTTGCCGGGATAGTGGGTGTCTTTCGGTGTCGCGGCTGACTTTCATCGTATCGACTGAGGCGAAAAATGCTGTAGACGAGAGAGGAGGAGGTGGTGAAAGGGGAGTGTATGTGAAGTGGAGGATGCCAAAAGCAGCAAAAAGCACCGCCGCAGCCAGGAGAAGTGCCAGGACTATCCCTGCTTTTCTGAAGGTTGATCGCGATCTCGTTTCTTGCACGTGTTCCTCCTCCGCGTCAGCGGTATGACTGAGAGCTCCCTGCCCGTGAGTGATGCTACCCTTCCGTTTGTGTTCATACATTCAGGCGTATTCAGTCAAATGATAACATTATTGAAGGTGGCAGTAGTCACATCATATACGCTATGAGAGGAGAGCGCCATCCCTGCCAGAGGTGTGTCTCCCAGACTCACTGTAGCAGTTGAACCAGGGAGGAACGTCCAGGTCGTGCCATCTTTAGATGTGTAAGCGCTGTAGGTATCACCCACGCGGGCGATCTTGAGGTAGATCGGTGTGTTGCCGCTAATGGCGGCAACCTGGGTGCTGATGAGTCCTTGTTTCGTGCGAGAATCCACGCTAATGTTTGTACCGTTAGCAACATTTCCTGATTCCATAAAGACGGCATAGTAGGCTGAGTTGGGAAGCAAGCTCTGGCGCACCAGGATACCTGCTTTGGCATAGGACCCTTTTGCTTGCTGGCTAACAACGCGCACGCTCAATTGCCTGTTGCCATGCAGGTACCTCCATATATAGTGGAACTGGTCTGCATTGCCCCAGATATCCTCGCTTGCGCTCCGCACAGTCCAGGTAGTCGCATTGAGAGATTGAGACCCCAGGATGGCAGGGTTTCCGACATCATCGCAATTCCAGCCGCTGGGACAGGGGGCAGGAGGCGATGGGGGCCTGAATAGTGAGTCGGGTGAGCCAATAGCTACTTCTGAGTAGGTGGCAGTGTTCATGGTCTCGACATCGCCTGAACTGACGGCAAGTCCGACGTTCACCGTGCTTGGCATCGTCAGCGTCACAGAACTGCCAGGCACGAGTATATAGTGGATGCCATCGTAGGAGGTTGCCGCCTGGAACTGCTCGCCGGAGCGCTTGATGCCCAGGTAGAGCGGAGTTGCTGCTGTTGGGAACTGCACATCCTGGACTGTATCACCTCCGAACTCGGAGCGGTACTGCACGACCATGCCCTTGTGTGCGGTGAGGAAGACGGCATAGTATGGTGAGGCGGGGTCGGTGGTCTGCCGAGCCATCAGCCCGGCCTGGGCAAAACCACCCGGTCCGGCTTCCTCCTGTGAGAGCACGCGAGCGCTGAGTTGCATGTCGCCGCTGACGTTGTGTGCAAGGAAGCGGAACTGGTCGGAAGTGCCTGTTACTCCAGTACCACCTGCCAGGGCGCGCCACATGTTGCCTGCTCGTGTCTCTGATCCAGCAAGGACAGGGTTTCCGACGTCCTGGCAGGACCATCCTTCAGAACATCCTCGATCAGGAGAGAGGGATGTTGACACAGTGGCGGGCAGGCCGAATGCATATAACTTTCCATCCGTGCTTCCGACAAAGATCAGGCCATGAGAAACGCTCGGCGATGCATAGATCATGTTACCGGTCGCATAGCTGTAAAGACGCGCCCCTGTGGCTGCGTTGAGCGCCTCCAGGTAGCGGCCTGCTCCATCGATAACCAGGCCGTTCGTGTATACCAATGCCCCAATTACGGCACCGATGGTGCCATGACGCCACAAGAACTTGCCCGTGCTGGGGTCGAGTGCCTGGACTGATCCCCGATAATTGTTGTTGTTGATGGCGGTATTGCCTGCCGCTACGTAAAGTCTGCCCTGACCGAAAGTGTTAGATGCGACGCTGCTTTCCTCGCAGATGGGGCACATACCGCCGATATCGATCAACTGCTGCCAGATGGGACCGGCCGCGACATTTTTGCGGTTGAGGACGTAGATATAGCCGTTTTTGTTGACCGTTGCCACGAGGGGAGTACCATTTGCATCGTTAAAGAGAATGGGTGAAGTATCGAAATCTGAATCGCCCTGGGCTTGCTTTGCTGGAAGGTGCCACCAGGACTTGAGGGTTAGCGTCGTGGCGTCCAGCACGACGAGCGCCTGAGCCAATGTATCCTGAGGATAAAGCTGTGTTCCTGTAGATATGAACAGGCTGTTGGTCGCTGGATCAATGCTTGGGGAGGTCCAGATACCGCCCCCAATGTCCCCGTCAGGTACGAGATTGTATGTGTGGACGACCTGGTGCGTCTGCAAGCTCACCTGGAGGATCTGGCCCTGCACAAGCGGCCGGTCGCAGTTGCTGGCGATGCCAATGTAGGCGTAGCCGTTGTAGAGCAGCGGGCTCGACCAGTTATAGTGCCCAGCGGCTGCACTGTTATCCCCCGTATAGACCTTCCAGAGAACTGCGCCAGTTTGGGCATTCAGTGCGTACCAATCGCTATCGCCACCACCGACATAGACTACACCATTTTGTACCGCCGCTGAGGAGGTCACGCCAATAACTTTAGGGTAACACTTTTCTGCCACGGTCTTACCAAGATATGTCTTCCATTTCAACGCGCCGGTCAACTCATCGAGGGCATACTCATAGCCATCCCAGGAACCGAAATAGACGCTACCAGCTACGACTGTAGCCGAAGCGGCAATGCCGCCACCGGTCTGGAATGACCAGCGTTTGGCAAGTTGTCCAGCATTCGCGGGCGAGAGGATATTTTCGTCTGTGCTGGAGGTGCGTTGAGGATCGTGCAGATACATGGGCCAATCCTTGCCTGTTGCCGGTAGGGAAAATACAGCCTTCGACGTTAGCTGTGCGCTTGTGTGAAGTGTTGTTTGTGGGGCGCTCGTGTTAACTCTTGCCAGAAATACTGTCCTGGCCAGCGTTAGCAACGGAAGACTAAATAGTATTGCCATGATTGCCACAAACTTGATTAATCTCGTGTTCAACTTGAAATGTTGCACCGATACCTCTCCTTCCACATGCCCCGAGGG
>DASSXK010000553.1:0-3478 GCA_035703945.1 Ktedonobacteraceae bacterium
TGATTGCGGAGGACTCTCCTTCATGGAATTTGATGCACTGACCTATCTTCGTTGGCATGTAGAGGCGGTCTGGGGGGTAGCGTTTCCCGCCGAATTTGGGAAGCAAGTTGATATAGAACTTTTACCAACGGGCAAGCGACCTCCCTGGAAGCTGCTGCTGGCAGATATAGCTGTAGGTCGCTTTCGGATCTGGCGGCCCGATACGCCTTTAAGTGAGCGAGCAATCTTGCTTTCACAGCTTGAATCGGTCTTTGCTTTACCTTCGGATGTGGCTGTTGCGCCAGAGATCAGTCGTGAAGTAGCCTTGCATCTGGCTTCGTCCCCTGAGATAGAAGAGGCACAGGCCAGAAATATGACTCGCTTGCTTACATTGGAGGACCAGTCCTTGATTGAGACTTTTGAGCATGATGCTTCTGAATACTATCTTCGGCCTGGTGCCAGGCCACTTGTTGGGGTCGTGATTGGCAAGCGATTGCTTACGCTGGCCCATAGCTCTCGCCGGACCCCGGAGGCGTGTGAACTGGGCATCGATACGCTCCCTGATGCCCGGCGCAAAGGCTATGCCCTGGCTGCTACAGTTGTCTGGGCGCGGGAAGTTCAAAGAGAAGGGTTAGTGCCCCTGTACAGCGCCTTTGCTGAAAACGCGGCCTCGCTGGCGCTGGCGGAGAAGGCCGGATATCGAAGGTTTGCGCGTACGGCGACTATTCGCTAGCAAGGCTTTGCAAGAGGTTTCCCGATTTGTTTGAGCATCGGGTTGAATGGCAGGTAGACCAGCGGATGGGATACAATGAGAATGGTGTAAGTAGTATGGTTCAGGTACTGAAAAATGGTGTTTGGCGAGGAAAGGGTACTGGTAATGCCGGCTCTCCCTGGCGAAATATCAGTCCAATGCTTGATTGCCTGTTACAGATAGTGCAGAAGAAGGAATGTATATCAGATGGCAGAATCTCGATTGAAATTAGGATATAAAGCCTCTGCGGAACAGTTTGGTCCCCGCCCATTGCTTGATTTTGCGATTGAAGCTGAAGCCAGTGGATTTGATAGCGTCTGGATCAGCGACCATTTTCAACCCTGGCGGCACACAAACGGACATGCGCCATTCGCCTTTTCCTGGTTGGCAGCGGCGGGCGAGCGCACCAAACGGGTCCAGCTTGGCACGAGCGTGTTAACTCCAACCTTCCGTTACCAACCGGCGATTGTGGCGCAGGCTTTTGGAACGCTGGGCTCCTTGAATCCCGGCCGAATGATACTGGGTGTTGGTTCGGGCGAATCCCTGAATGAGATCGCCGTGACTGGCGCGGAATGGCCGCCAGTTAAAGAGCGAACGGCTCGCCTGCGGGAATCAATTGACCTGATTCGTCGCCTGTGGAGCGAAGATATGGTGACATATGAGGGCCAGTATTACAAAACCCTGAATGCCACGATCTACGATCGCCCCGAGCAGCAGATTCCGATCTACATCAGCGCCGGTGGACCTCTGATGGCGAAGTACGCAGGCCGGGCCGGGGATGGCTTTATCTGCACCTCCGGAAAAGGTGAAGAACTCTATCGAGATCAGTTGTTGCCTAACCTCGCAGAGGGTGCGAAAGCAGCCGGTCGCGACGCCTCAAAGATTGAGAAGACAATCGAGGTCAAGGTCTCGTTCGACCATGATCGCAAACGTGCGATGGATGATACCAGGATCTGGTCCGCACTGGCTCTTCCTGCTGAAGATAAGGTCAGCATCCACAATCCGCGCGAGATGGAAGAGAAGGCCAAAACCGTTGAGGATCAGGCCCATCGTCGCTGGCTTGTCTCGGACGATGTCGAAGAGCATCTGGAGCAGATTCGTCCCTATATCGAGCTTGGCTTTACGCACCTGGTCTTCCATGCACCGGGCGATGATCAGTCCCGTTTCTTACAACTCTACTCGAAGGAGATCCTGCCGCGTCTCCGCGAGCGTTGGGGCTAAAGATAATCTCTAAATAGCGAGGGCCGTGAGCAATTTTACATGCTCACGGCCTTTTTGTGAGGTAAAATTGTGTTTTCCGTTGATTGAGATACAGGTGCTGCCACCAGGCGATTTCCAATGGTCGCCCTCGCTCGTCCTGCCCCTGCAACGTCTCTCCATCCAGGCGTGGCGTTCCAGGCTTTCCTGTTCGTGGTGTGGCTTGCCGAAAGAACCTCCGATTCTTTTTGAGGCGTACCAACGTTCCTGTCAGAGGCAAGGTGCTGCATTGGCACCCCAGCCAGGTCGCGTCATACGCTCGATTCAGCACCACAATCGACTGTTTCGGCAAGGATGGAGCCAATGCAGACAGTTGGGCAAATGCCAGATGGGACGCCGTGGTGTCCGTGCTGACGCGTTGTTGATCCAGAATGGAGGTCCAACTACTCGCCGGTTCCGGCAAGACAACCATGGTCGAGAATTGCCATCAGTAGGTGCCCGGCTTCTCACACTCGGGCAGATTGTGGACAAACTGGGCACTGCGATCCGAAGCCGTGCTCGATCGGGGACGAGCAAAACCGCTAGTATCAATCCCGATCCACAATGGATGCTCTGGCGGTGGTTGAGGCAGGAACGAGACAAAGACTTTTCGGAGCCGGGCCTCACCAATGTGTCCATCTTTAAAGGCTTCATACAAGCTTGGCCAATGGCGCTTAAAAGCGGACGAGAGCGAAAGTTCGGGAAACGAATGAGCTCGACCTTCGCTCAAAATGGCATCCATCGTATTGAACAAGGCATCTTTTGCTGATCCAAAACAGCCCAGAATGGCGTGACGAAACGCTTTCAATGTGTGAAGGTTCATGTTGAGTCTGCTCCTGTGTCTTTTTCTTTGTCGGAACAGTACTCCATCAGGCCGTCTTCTGCAAGTGAAGATGGCCCGAATTTTTTTTAGTCTAAGCAAGAAGAGTATGAGGAAGATAAATAAGTCTGATGGATGTTATCTAAAGATACGCGCAAATTGCACCTTTATTTTAATAATATTTTTATATAGCATTTTGTGTAAAATATAGTGAAATATGTAGATTAATATATTATAATTAGATATTTGTAACATTATTTTATTCTTGTTAGATGCTATTCAACGCAATAATACTCAGATAGTATCTAATGTTCCTCTTCCCAAATAAGGATGAAAGGAGGAGGAAAAGAACTGGCCCTTGATTAATTTTAACCGTTATGCAGCCTGTACTCGTGAATTGTTAGATATTACATGTAAGAAGGAACAAGAACATGCAAGGAAGCCTGCTCTCAAAGAGAGCAGCGAAAATAAGGTGCTTAGAGCTTATCCGAAAACCTGTGATACAATGAGAACAAAAACAGTGAGGTGAAATTCAGCATATGGCTCGAACCCGACCCTGGGAAGTCAGCGATGCGTTGTGGGAACGCGTGCGTCCCCTGCTTCCAGAACGTCCTCCCCATCCCACAGGAGGACGCCCTGCCGCCAATGATCGCGAGATGTTTGCTGCGATGATGTACGTGTTGCGTACTGGC
>DASSXK010000557.1:0-2933 GCA_035703945.1 Ktedonobacteraceae bacterium
ATCAGGTGATGATCGCCCGTTACTACTTCGATACCCATCAGGTAAAAGAGTCGGTTGCGGCCCTTCAACAACTGATCGCCCTGGATCGTAACAATTTCGAGGCCTACGATATGCTTGGTCAGACCTATCAATCCGTTGGAGAGTATGAGCAAGCCAGTCGTGTGTATAAGAACCTGGCAAAGGTGAATCCCAATAGCAGTATCGCTCGTGAGCGTTTAACTTCACTACAAGATCTCCGCACCAGGAGCATGTAGCAGCAAATTTTATCAAGCAAAAGGCCGGAGACGCGCACTGCGTATCTCCGGCCTATTGTGTTTTACTGTTGCAATCATACCAGCCTTCAGGCAGGCTTGAAATGAGTTCAGACTCTGGCTTTTACCTCAGTCGAAGCCTTGTTTTCGATAGGGGCGCTGGCTTCAGCATTGGATTTGGCTTCTGTTTTTGGCTTGCTGGCACTTTTCTCAGCGGCGATCTGTTGCTGGTGCTTACGGAACGCTCGCTCATCGCGTCTGTGCTTAATATCCACCATTGTGCTATAGAGCTTGTAGACCAGTGGCTGATAGACGAGATCATGGGTGTGTAAAAAGTGGATCGGATACCCACCGAAGCCCTTTTTAAACTGATAGACACCCCACATTTCCTCGCCTTCCTGCAAGATCTCGGGGATACCACGGAAGTTATAATATTTGCAGCCAAAGGACTTGGCCCAGCGCATGCCTGTCCATTGCAGTAAATGGTTGGGCATCAGGTTGCGCCCCTCGTTTGCGGACGCCCCGTACATATACCAGCTCCATTCGCCCAGGCGTAGCATAATAATTGCTGAAATCGCCTTGCCCTGGTGCTCCGCGATAAACATCGTGGCGCGTCCATCTTCTCCATACATTCGCATCACATCCTCGTACATTCCTTTTGGATGGATGAAGAAGTTATCTCGATCGCTGGTTGTCTGGTAGATTTCATAAAAGGTATCGATATCGGCCTGGCTCTTACCTTCCCGGATCGTCACACCTTTGCGCTCGGCAAGGCGGATATTGTAGCGCCACTTATCCTTCATACCAGCCAGAATTGTCTTTTCGTCCGGGCTGATGTCCAGTACCCATTCGTTGCGGACATGGGTGGCATTAGGAATCTTGTGGAACCCGCGTCGCTTGAGGGTGCTCAGCCAGTGCTGATTGTCATCTGCAACACTGGGCTCAACTTTTAGCATGAAGGCATTGCGTTTGCGGGCCTCGGCTTTCAAGAAATTGAGCAGGACCGTCATCGCAGGCGAGGCAGGATCTTCGATTACTGGCCCACGCGGCGAGTAAAAATAGGTGCGGTGAATGATTGGCGCAACCATGATAAAGACCAGAATGGCGGCGCAAAGCTGGCCCGAATCATCTACAACTCCGAGATAGAGTGGCTCCTCTTTGAGGTATTCAGACAACTGTCCCCATTCATATGATTGGGTAATATTGCAACAGACTGAGGAGGCGACAAAGTCATTCCATTGTTTGCGATCAGTAATAATACATGCTTCCATAAATGGCTATTTCCTTAGTTTTTCAGTCGGGAGATATTTGTCAGCCCGCTCTATTAGTGATGATCGAAGAAGTATGCTGTAGAGAGAGCCAGGTGATTTTTTTATAAACAGGATTGCCTGATCTAACAGCTTCAATACGTTGCAGGGCCACCTGGAGGCAGTATAGCATAGTTATCGAAGAGCAAGCAAAGAAATAGGGCTTTTGTATAGCTTGGCCTCTATTTAGAAAATAAAAGCGATAGCAGCGGCCTGGTTGCTACCTGCTGGTATGCTTCCGGGCCGCTGCTGTTAGTTTGTTCTGATCAGGATCGTGTCTTATACGTTAATTGTATTGGCGTAGCGCTCCGCGTAATCACCAATCACTGGCAGCTTAAAGTATTTGCCCTGGATCGCGTTAACCAGGCAAACAATTGTGGCCACCAGGAATAAGATGCCGATGATCCCCGAGGCGCAGAAGGTGAAAAGGCCTAGAATGCCGATATTTCCCAGGATCGACAACGCAATGGAGATTACCACATATGTACCACCAAGAATAATCGACTGCATGGCATGGAAACGCACAAATTTGTTCTGCTTCTCCACGAAGAAGAAGATCAGACCCGTGATAAAGCTAAAAATGTAGCTCAGGCCGGCTGCGACATTGGCGCTCATACCCATCGAAGTCGGACCATTGGGGTCCATTGCGCTGCCCATAGGGGCCTGTCCATAAGGTGCCTGTTGCTGTCCATAAGGCTGTTGCTGGCCGTAGGGAGGCTGCTGCTGTCCATAAGGCTGTTGCTGCTGCCCATAAGGAGGTTGCTGGCCGTAGGCTGATTGTTGCTGATAGTCAGGCTGCGGATATTCTGGTTGAACGGGCTGATTGTATGGCTGCTCCGGATTGGGCTGGGAGGGCTGGCTTCCATACCCTCCGTAGGGATTAGGATTGGGCTGATTGGGGTCTTGCCCCTGGTTCGGATTCCAACTCATGATTGTTTCCTCTCTTGATACTATAATAAGAGCGCAATGGAAAAGGTATCTTATCTTCTCAGCTTTTGAGAATAGGCCAGCTATCTCGGGCGCTACAACTCATCTTTGCTTAGCCTATATACGTAGTATACTGGTAAAGGTTCGAATTTTGAATAAGTAAGCGCGGTATTTTTTAATACATTTGCTGTTAGTTGCGGACATAGAGGAAGTGGCGAACAGCAATAGGTGGGAAAGTAGTATCACCTGTTTCTGCAATAAAGCTACTTCCCCCCCTATATAATGGCGCGGAACCGTATTGTCTCAAATAACTTACAGAAATTTAAGGTTCCTGCCGTTCTTGAACATGTAAATGAGGATAGGGATCGTGTGATGGTAGATCCGCCGATGGGAGTATAACAGATTTGGATTGATGCTCGTTTGAATGTTCCTCAGATTCTTCATTACT
>DASSXK010000638.1:0-9107 GCA_035703945.1 Ktedonobacteraceae bacterium
GAAGTGCTGGTTGAGGTATGTTGCCAGTTGCTCGGCTCCAGCAAGATCGATGTCGGTGGCGACGATATGGGCTCCATCTTGCGCCAGACGTCGGCAGGTGGCCGAACCGATTCCGCCCGCCGCACCCGTCACAAGGACGACATGTCGGGCGAACTCACGCTCGGGCGGGGCCAGCTTGAGTTTATATTGTTCGAGGGGCCAGTATTCAACGGCGTAGCTCTCGTCATCGGAGAGCGAGATAAAGCCGCCGCAGGCTTCGCTTCCACGCATTACTGCGATGGCCCGGTGGTAGAGCTGAGCAGAGACATCGGCCAGCGCCGCATCCTTGCCAGTTGTAAACATCCCTATACCGGGAATGAGGATCACACGCGGATGCGGGTCGGTCACAGCATCTGCGGCGCGATAGACTGGCGAGGTCGCATCGGGATCGAGGTTTTGGTGTGCGTTGGCTTGAAGATAGTTCTGGTACTTTTCACTATAGCTCTGCATACCCGCCTGTAACGCTGCGGCAAGCGCGTCGGTATTCTGATCTGGCTCCCACTGGACCAACAAAGGCCAGGGTTTGGTGTGTACGAGGTGATCGGGACAGGCGGCCCCGATTGTTGTCAGGCGTGGAGCGTCCTGGCTGCTGGCGAAGGCCAGCACATCCTCGCCATCTTCGAAACGTAAAATCTGGCGTTTTTCTTCTGAAACCAATCCACGCAAGCTGGGGGCAATCTGGGCAGCGATGCTGCGCCGCTTCTCGGCTGGAAGCTCATTGACGCGAGCACCACCAAAGATCACGCGGTCAGAATCAGCGATACGTTGCTCTACAAACATCTGCGCTGCTGAGATGGTTGCCAGCGTCGAGGCATAGCAAGCTTCATCGCTCTCGCCCCAGGTAATCAGGCCGTGTTTGGCCAGGATGACGAGTTTGGCCTGCGGATTGGCTCGCACTGCCAGGGCTACTTCACGTGCCAGGCCAAAGCCGGGGCGACGATAGGGTATCCAGATCAGGTCATTGCCGAAGCAGTCCTGCGCCAGTTGCTTGCCATCGGAAGCGCAGGCGAAGTAATTTGTGGCATCGGCATGGGTGTGATCGATATGCGAAAATGGCAGGAACGCATGTAAAAGCGTCTCAATCGAGGGACGTGGGCGACCGGGTTCATAGAAGCAATGGGCGAGATAATCCACCATCTCGCTATCGCTCATACGCTCACGTTCCAGCAAAGGGACGACATCATCCAGATGCAGCCCGGTAAATGAGGCTGGCGTGACGGTGGCGAGGTCGGAGCCAGAGCCTTTGACCCACAGCACACGAACCGGGCGACCGCGAAAATCGAGCTCCTCAGACTTGGCTGAAGTATTGCCCCCTCCCCAGTTGCAGACTGAGCGGTCCGCACCCAGCTTGTGCGAGCGTTCGACAAGTTGCGCTAGAGGCATTGAGATATCAGTCATGATAGTAGATCCTTTGTGGTCAGAACAGCATTTTCTGCTGGCGCAAATAGATAAGCACGATTTAGCAGTTCCTACGCACCCGGATAGCCGCTTGATGTTGTAACGCCAGCTCTTTCACGTGCCACCCGTTCGGCATAGCCACTTGCTCGGAACGACGCGATAGGATCGGAGTCAAGCCCCTGGCGAGTTCGGACCTCGGAAAGGAGCGGGCGCACATCTGTCTCGTAGGCTGATTGTAGCTCGCGATAGGCCCCCAACACATCGCCTGACTCCTGAGCTTGTTGCAGGGCAGGGCGATTTACCAGTAAGGCTTTTGTATAGGCCATCTGCACATTAAGGATGCTCTGGATCATGGCCTCGATCTTCGGTTCAATATTGTGTGACTGGTCGATCATATAGGCGACACGGGCGAGCCCGGTGTGGTTTTCAGCCGCTGCGCCAACTATCTCGTTGAAAATGCAGAAGAGGTCAAAGGGATTCTGGGTGCCAACGATCAGGTCGTCATCGGCATAGCGGCGGTCGTTGAAGTGGAAGCCACCAAGACGATCTTCGGCAATCAACTGTGCCACGACCTGAGAAATATTTGTCGAGAGCGGGTGATGTCCGGTATCGACCAGGACATCCGCTTGCGGGCCGAGCTTCTGGGCCATCAAGAGCGAGGTTCCCCAATCCGGGAGATCGGTGGAGTAGAAAGCAGGCTCGTAGAACTTGTACTCGATCAACAGGCGCATCTCAGAGGGCAGCGCGGCGTAGATGGCTTGCAGGGAATCGAGCAGGCGCTGACGGCGACGGCGAAAATCATCCTGTCCGGGATAATTGGTGCCATCGGCGAGCCAGAGGCTGATGATATTTGAATCCACCTGTTGTGCGATCTGAATGCACTCGATCACATGATCGATTGCTTGCTGTCGAATGGCCTTGTCGAAATGGCAGAGGCTACCGTAGCGATAGGCGTCGTCCTGGAAGAGGTTAGGATTGACGGCTCCAATATGCAGGCCAAGTTGTCTGGCATACTCTTTGACAGCGGGCCAGTCAGCTTCTTTATCCCAGGGAATATGGATCGCGACGCCGGGGCAGATGGCTGTAACTTTTTGCACCTGGGCGGCATCAGCCAGCTTCTCATGCAGATTGGTGGCCGCTCCTGGCCAGTGAAAGACCTTGAAGCGTGTGCCTGAATCTCCATAGCCCCATGAAGGAGTCTCAATGTTGAAGCGCTGGACAGCCTCAATAATATCGTTGATAGGTTTACCTTGCTCTTGCAAGCGTTTTTCGATTTCTGAGCTCACGTCTGCACCTTGCCTGACTTGACCGGATTCATAAGCCGGTTTGGGTGAACATTAATCGAGATGAAAGACTTCCTCAAGAACAGGTGGAAAACCAGAATCGGCTTCGACGTCGCGAATTAAAATATCGCTCATCTGGCTTTCCCAGCGCTCGCTGGCCTGGCTTGTTGCCATGATCTCCAGGTAGCGCTGGAAATCAGTGACCTCCATATAGGCAAAAAGCTCAGTGCCACGCAGATAGATGGAGTAATTCTGACAGCCCGCACGCTTGAGGTCCGTCAGCAGCTCCGGCCAGACGTGTTGATGGCGCCGACGATATTCTTCCTCCGTACCGGGCTTGATCCTCATTGTAAAAGCGATACGTTGCATAGACATCCTCCCTTCTTGAAAGCCAGTCGTGAGGGGGGCATGCAGAGAAAACGCTTTCTCTGCATGTCTGCCATAAAACATGGAAGCGGCTTAGAAGTTAAACTGGTCGATATTTGCGCTATTGAAGACAGTGGGCGGACCAAGCAGAACGACGTTATTGGCGGCAATCGTAAAGCTGCCCAGCTTGCCAGCCGTGAATGTCTCGCCGACATTCCCTTTGATCTTGCCTTGAGCGAGCAGGCCCGCGACATAATAGGCCAGGTAGCCCAGATTGGCCGGATTCCACAGTTCAAAGCCTTTGATCGTGCCATCCTTGACATACTGACGGAGCTGGTTTGGGGTTCCAAGACCGGTCAGAGCGACCTGTCCGCCTTTATGTACCGATTCAAGGGCGCGACCGGCGGCCGCGATTCCCACCGTCGTAGGGGAGATGATTCCCTTCAGGTTGGGATACTGCTGCAAAAGTGCCAGGGTCTGGTTAAAGCTGGTCTGGTCATCGTCATTGCCATAAGCGACTTTCACGAGTTGCATCTTTGGATACTTTGCGGCCAGCTCCTGCTTCATAAAGCCGATCCAGGTATTCTGGTTAGCCGCTGTGCTGGCTGCCGAGAGAACCGCAATTTGACCCGTACTATTGATTTGTTGGGCGAGCAGATCCACTTCGCTACGGCCAATCTGCTCGCTATCGGCCTGGTTCACAAAGATATTGCGGGCATCAGGTGCTACATCGGCATCGTAGCTCACAACCTTGATTCCCTGGGCCATAGCCTGTTTCAAGGAAGGCGCGACCGCATTGGGATCATCGCCCGAGATGACAATTGCGCTGACATGCTGCTGAGTGAGACTGGTAATGAACGGGACCTGCGCGGCGGCGTTGGCCGAGGATGGGCCAACCTGCTTGAATTGTCCGTTTAGATCTTTGGCGGCTTGCTGTCCTCCTGAGGCGGCCGTATCAAAATAAGGATTGTTGATCTGCTTGGGGACGAATGTGATGTTGAGGCTACCACTCCCTGTACCAGTTGAGGGTGTGCTTCCTCCGCTTCCACCGGTGGCGCTGCCTCCGCAGGCTGCTAATAGTAACAGGCTAAAAACCAGGAAACCGGGGACGAGTGTTTGAAACAGCTTCTTCACTGCCTTTTCCTTTCACGCTTGTTTTGAACTGCCCACGGCAAAGCGCCGACGGGCTATCACAGCCTGAATATTCCTGGCGATATTGGGTCCCAGTACAGAGAAAATTAAGAGCAAGCCAATTGCGAGACTTTGGATATCACCACTGATATTCACCAGGCTCAGGGCGTTCTGTAAAACACCGAGAATGAAAATGGCCAATATTACGCCCAACAACGAGCCACGACCCCCAAAGATGTTTACTCCGCCCAGCAAAACGACCGTCACCACATCAAGCTCAAATCCAACCGCATTGTCTGGTCGAGCGCTGGAAAACCGCGATGTAAAAATGATGCCCGCGAGGGCCGCGATTCCTCCCGAGAGCACGAACAGGATGAGTTTGATTCTGTTCACATTGATCCCGGAAAACCTTGCCGCCTCTTTGTTATTGCCCATCGCATAGAGCTGCCGACCCAAACGACTGAAATGCAGAATCACCGCAAAAATTATTACCAGAGTGGCAAAGATCAGAACCGACCAGGGAAACTGGGTACCTGGAATCGTGCCAAATCCCAGATTGGTGAATGCTGTAGGGAAGTTGCTGACGGCCTGATCGCCCAGAATGACGTAGGCCAGGCCGCGATAGAGGGCCAGCGTCCCGATTGTGACGACCAGCGAAGGCAGGGCAAGTTTTGTAACGAGCAGGCCATTGAGATAACCTGCGACCACTCCAACCAGCAGAGCCGCGCCGATTGCCAGCCACATCGGATTTCCTCGTTCCCAGAGAAAACCCAGGGTCACGCTTGCCAGACCCAGCACCGAAGCGACCGACAGATCAATTTCGCCCGCGATGATGATCATCGTCATCGGTAGCGCCATGATCGCTATTTCCATGATGTTGCTGGGCAGGGCATATTCGAGATTAAAGCCGCTCAGAAAATAAGGTGAGAGAATGCTGCCAATCACACAGCCGATCAGGAGCAACAGGACGAGCAGCGTTTCCCAGGTAAACAGGAGCGATCTGAGCCTTTTCATGCCTTCTTCCTCCTGGCAAGAATAGTTCGTTGCAGCCAACGGGTAATAAGCGCATCAAGGACAACCGCACCGATGATGGCGGCCCCATAGAGCGCCTGGAGCCAGAACTGAGAAATGTTCAAGATATTTAAGGCATTCTCCACCGTTCCCAGCACAATCGCGCCCAGCACAGCGCCCAGAATCGTGCCCGAGCCACCAAAGATATTGACTCCGCCCACAACAACAGCCGCGATGACCTGTAGCTCCAGCCCTGTGGCATTGGTTGCGTCCACCGTCGCGTAGCGGGCTCCCCAGAGCACTCCCGCCAGTCCGCACAGGAGACCCGAAGCCGCGAAAGCTCCAAAAACCAGCCGCTCTTTGCGAATCCCGATCACATTCGCCGCATCAGGATTGCTGCCGATAGCGTAAAGCTGGCGTCCGGCGTGCGAGGAGCGCAGGAAATAGCCGACGATGATTGCAATGATGGCTGCAATGAGGATCAGGGCTGGAATACCAAGGATCTGTGTCGTTGCCAGAGCCAGATAGCCGGCTGGTACGTCGGAGGCATTGACTTGAGATGTTGTATTGGCCGCTGTGATAAAAACCAGCCCGCGATAGGCATAGAGAGTTCCCAGGGTTGCGACAATTGCCGGAACGCGTCCAAACGAGACAATCAAGCCATTGACGATGCCCAGAATCAGTCCCAGCGCGCAGCCAAGCAGGATACCCAGCAGCAGATTGATGCCGGGAAGCTCTTTAAAGAAATAGGCCGTCACAAAAGCTGTAAAGCCGACCATTGATCCAACAGAGAGGTCGACATTGCGGGTTAAGACGACCAGCGTCTCCCCAACGGCGACGATCGCGAGAATGGCGACTGAGAGCAGAATCTGCACGAAATTATCGACGCTGAGAAAGCGTGGGGCCTGAATACCGACGACAATAATGATAAAGATCAATGCGATCAGAAGGCCCGATTCACGGACCCGGCTGACCCGGCTAATCAGACGCGCCTGATTTACGTGGCTGCGCTGCCTGGTGCGCTCTACATCTTGACTCGTAGTAGTCATGTAATCACCGATCCTGTCCTGTGGCTGCGAACATTACGCGCTCCTGCGTGGCTTCTGAGCGTGTGAATGTGCCGCTAATACTTCCCTCGTGTAGGACAACAACCCTGTCAGCCATTGCGAGCACCTCGGGAAGCTCGCTGGAGATCAAAATGATAGCCAGTCCCCTGCTAGCCAGATCCGACGTGATGCGATGGACCTCAGCCTTGGCTCCAACATCGATGCCACGTGTGGGCTCGTCTAGAATGAGTACCGACGGGTTGGTTGCCAGCCATTTGCTTAAGACAACCTTTTGCTGATTGCCGCCAGAAAGAGCATTGACCAACTGCCCGATGCCGGAGGTCCGGATACTCAACTGGTTGGCGTACTCTTGAGCGATCTGCTGCTCCTGGTTTGGATTAATCAGCCCCAGATGCGACACTTTTTGGAGAATTGACAGCGTAATGTTCGTTGCGATGCTGAAGTTCATGATCAACCCTTGCTGGTGACGATCTTCGGGGACATAGGCAATCCCATAATTCATGGCCTGTTGGGGAGAGCGAATACGCACCTGCTTGCCTTTGAGCCAGATCTCGCCATTCGCGGCCTGATCAATCCCAAAGAGCACGCGTGCCACTTCTGTGCGCCCGGCTCCCATCAGTCCAGCGAAGCCGAGGATCTCGCCTCGGTGAAGCTGGAAGTTCACATCGGCAAACACTCCAGGCCGTGTGAGATGGCGCACCTCCAA
Source organism: Ktedonobacteraceae bacterium (assembly GCA_035703945.1). Lineage (GTDB taxonomy): Bacteria > Chloroflexota > Ktedonobacteria > Ktedonobacterales > Ktedonobacteraceae > DASSXK01. The sequence continues at coordinate 7,002 of DASSXK010000638.1, forward strand.
AACGACCTCCCCGATCTCGGCCTCGCCTTTTGGGAAGAAATTCGATAGTTCGCGCCCGACCATGTGTTTGATCGTCTCTTCAGTAGTTATCTGACTGACCGGCGTTGTGATGATATGGGTGCCGTCTCGGAAGACCGTCAGGCGGTCGGCAATCGCAAAAACTTCATCCAGGCGGTGGCTGACGAAAAGGATTGCGACCCCGCGTTCGCGTAGTTGTTTTACAATTGCAAAGAGTTCATCGACCTCGTGCGCTGAGAGTGCGGCCGTGGGTTCATCCAGGACCAGCACGCGTGCCTGGATTGAAAGAGCTTTGGCAATTTCAACGAGCTGCTGTTCCGCGATGGAGAGTCCCTGGACAGGGGTATGGGAGCTAAACGAAACGTCAAGGGAAGCGAGCAACTGATCAACCTCGCGATACATGCGTTTCCAATCAATGCGTCCAAAGCGATCGCGAGGTTGGCGGGCCATGAAGACATTTTCAGCAACATCCAGGTCTGGGAAAAGCATCGGCTCCTGCTGAACAACCGCAATGCCAAGGGACTGAGCCTGAGTGGGCGAGCGCAGTTCTATTGCTTTTCCATCAACTTTTAGCGACCCTTCGTCGGGCCTGTGGATGCCCGCCAGGATCTTCACCAGTGTACTTTTTCCAGCCCCGTTCTCGCCTACAAGGGCATGCACTTCTGCGGGGAATAGCTGGAAGTCCACGCCTCGCAGGGCCTGTACGCCTCCAAATTGTTTGCTAATTCCGTGGAGTTCAACGATTGGTTCTGCTGGCTTTATCACTTTTATCCACTCCTCAGGGGTAAGCTTGACGGGCGAGATAGCTCGCCGTACAATAGTGATGAGCGGATTGAAACGTTTCAATTTCGGCAGAAAAAAACTGCCTTTGGAAATCTGCTTGCTCGAATACATATACCTGGTTAATTGAAACGTTTCAATAAAACCAAGTATAAAATGCAAAAATCCCCTTGTCAAGGGGTTGTTGCTTGATGTGGTGTGCGAGCGTTGGAGCGAAGTGTCTTGTAATATAATGTAAAGGGTTGGCCTCCAATTAACTGAAGAGAGAAGGAAGCGTGGAAGAATGGCTTCAATGTCCGGCATCCGAGAAGTGGCGAAGCGGGCGGGTGTTTCACTTGGCACCGTATCTAACGTGCTCAATCATCCCGAACTTGTGGCACCAGAGACGCTGCAAAGGGTCCAACAGGCGATAGATGAGATCGGCTTTGTGCGCAATGGGTCGGCGAGCCAGTTGCGTTCTGGCACCAGTCAACACATCGGCTTGATTGTGCTTGATGTGGCTAATCCCTTTTTTACTGAGGTTGCGCGAGGGGTTGAGGATCTGGCTAACATGGCGGGCTATTTTGTGATTCTGTGCAATTCAGACGATTCCGTTGACAAGGAAAATCACTACCTGCATGTCCTTGAGGAGCAACGGGCGCAGGGGGTGCTGATTACGCCAGCCCAGAATGATGCCAGCTACTTGCAGAGGTTTCGGGAGCGCGGTATCGCTGTTGTGTTGCTGGATCGTCCCAGCCGCATTAAGGATCTTTGCTCGGTCGCTGTGGATGATGTGCACGGAGGCGAGCTGGCCGCGAAGCATCTGCTTGAAGGGGGACACACACGCATCGGGTTTGTGCATGGGCCATCTGGTATTCGCCAGATCGCGGATCGCAGGCGCGGAGTGATACGAGCGGTCAAAATGGCTGGTCTCAATCCTGAACAGGCGATTGTCGATATTGCTGTGCGTACTCAAAGTGCCAGAGAGGGCGAGGAGTGTGTAGAGAGATTGCTGAACTTCGAAAACAGACCAACGGCCGTTTTTTGTGCGAATGATCTGCTGGCGCTCGGGCTGATGCGTGGTTTAATCAAGTGTGGGATATCTATTCCCGAAGATATGGCCCTGGTCGGATATGATGACGTTGAATTCGCGAGCGTTCTGGCGACGCCTCTCACTTCCATTCGACAGCCTAAATATGAACTGGGACGGATGGCGACGGAGCTTCTGCTCGATGAGGCACGTAATCCCAATTCTCACCAGCATAAACATATTGTCTACCAGCCTGAATTGATTGTAAGAGAATCAAGTCGCTTTTAATCTGATAGCCT
>DASSXK010000042.1:0-12014 GCA_035703945.1 Ktedonobacteraceae bacterium
AATATGGTTCAATTTCCAGAAAATTTCCGCTGGGGGACAGGAACGTATAGCTACCAGGTTGAAGGGGCTGCCAATGAAGACGGTCGAGGAGAATCCATCTGGGATCGCTTCTGTGCGACTCCGGGCAAGATCCTCAACGGCGACACCGGCCTGGTAGCTTGCGACCACTATCATCGCTACCCTGAGGATGTACGCCTGATGAAGGAGCTGGGCATCCAGATCTACAATTTCTCGATGGCCTGGCCGCGTATCATCCCAGAGGGGCGAGGACAGGTAAATCAAAAGGGGCTGGACTTCTATGATCGTCTCCTCGATACGATTTTAACGGCTGGCATTGATCCATTCGCGACCCTCTACCATTGGGATCTTCCACAGGCTCTCCAGGATCAGTTCGCTGGTTGGGCAAGCCGCGAGACAGCCTATGCCTTCGCAGAATACGTTGATGTGGTGACGCGCCATTTCGGGGACCGCATTCACAACTGGCTGACCCTTAACGAGCCCGCCGTCACAGCCTTCGAAGGTCACGAGGACGGCACGCATGCGCCAGGAGCACGAGATCCAGGGCTGGCCTGGCAAACCTCCCATCACTTCTTACTAGCACACGGGCTGGCTGTTCCAATCATCCGCGCCAATGGAACCCCAAAAACGAAAGTCGGCATTACGCTCAATTTCACCCAGATCGATCCCGCCACGGAGGCTCACGCAGACCAGGCGGCAGCACATTTCCTGGACGGCAAGTGGCATCGCTGGTTCCTTGATCCAATCTTCCGTGGCAGTTATCCAACGGATATTTTAGAGATGTTGGGCAACCTGGCCCCAAAAACGGAGGCTGGTGATCTCGAAATCATTGCTCGCCCGCTCGATTTCCTGGGTGCAAATTACTATACCCGCTCGGTTGTCGGTTATGGAGGCAGCCCGATCGACAATTTCACCTCTACTCGTACCCCGAACGCCGAATATACCGAGATGGATTGGGAAGTCTACCCACGCGGCATCTACAAGGCTCTCGTCCGATTGCACCACGAGTATCACATTCCACACATCTATCTCGTTGAAAATGGGGCGGCATTCGCGGATACAATCTCCAATGATGGTCACATCCACGATCCCAGGCGTATTAACTATCTTCGCGAGCACTTGCTCCAGGTCCATCAAGCTATCGCAGCTGGCGTGCCACTGGCCGGTTATTCTGTCTGGTCGCTTATCGACAACTTCGAATGGTCCGAGGGTTATAGCAAACGCTTTGGGATTATCTACGTTGACTATTCAAGCCAGCAGCGAACAATCAAGGATAGTGGTTATTGGTATCGTGATGTCATCGCGAAAAACGGCGTAGAGTAACCACACACTATCTGCCCTCTCACGCTGTTCCTGTAGGATTTACAACTGTACGGCAATTGTGAAAAAAGAAAGCCATTCTTTCAACTTCGTTGGGTAATCATTGTCGGCTTATTCAAAGTTAAAGAGGTGCCCGATGACTAACAAAGCAAAAATTGGCATGTGGTTTTTACCATGCCTGCTCATCGCATCCATGCTTCTGACGGCCTGTGGTGGTAGTGCTCAAACTGTTCACCATAAAAATTATTTGACGATTGTCGCCAATACCGGGGGCGATTTTACCAGGAACTTTAACCCCTATTCCCCCAGTGTCAACACTGGTACCCAGGGGCTGATTTATGAAACCTTGCTCTACATCAACCGCCTTGATAACACTACCCAACCCTGGTTGGCCTCCAGCTACACGCTTGCAAGCGATGCCACAAGTATCAAGTTCACCCTTCGCAACGGAATAAAATGGTCCGACAACCAACCATTGACCAGTGCCGATGTCATTTTTACGCTTAATTTGCTTAAGAAGTATCCGGCGATGGACCTCAATGGAATGATGCCCTACATCAAAAATTTTAGCGCACCCGACGCCAGCACCGTTCAAGTGAATCTAAACAAGTCATTTTATCCAATCCTGTGGTTTCTGGGTGGGCAGACCTTCATCCTGCCACAGCATGTCTGGTCCAAAGTGAAAGGCGATGGCTCGCAGTATAGCGACCCCAATCCGGTCGGAACTGGCCCCTATATACTTAAGAGCTTCACGCCGCAGTTGTTTGTCCTTTCCAAAAATCCAAACTTCTGGCAGCCCGGCAAACCTATCGTCAACGAGCTGCGCTATCCAGCATACAATTCAAACACCAGCGTCGAACTTGCCCTCCAAAAAGGCCAGATTGATTGGACAAACCTCTACATCCCCAACATTGAGAAGACTTACATTAACCTCGATAAAGCACACAACCACTACTGGTTCCCCTCCAGCGACATTGTAATGCTGTACCTGAATACCGCAAAGTATCCCTTTAATCTCCTGCCAGTTCGTCAAGCCATCAGCTATGCGATCAATCGCGACAGTGTTTCCAAGATCGGCGAAAGTGGCTTCGAGCCACCAGCCAATCCAACCGGCCTGCTCAATTATGCAAAGAGCTACACTGCACCCGAGTACGCTAATTCAGCGTTTACAGTCAATTCCACAAAGGCCGAGCAACTATTACAGAGCGCTGGCTTCACCAAAGGCTCCGACGGCATCTATGTTGACAAAAAAGGCAAGAAGCTGTCCGTTGGCCTCAACGTCGTCGATGGCTACACAGACTACATCACCGACTGCCAGCTAATGTCGAAAGATCTCCAGGCAATCGGCATTAATGTAACGGTCAACACCTCCGCCTACGATACCTTTAACAGCGCCTTGTTGAATGGTCAATACGACATGGCAATCCTTTGGACCAACCCTGGACCAACCCCCTACTACATCTATAACGGGCTTCTGAATAGTGCAAACACCGCTCCGATCGGACAGCAAGCCACCTCAAACTATGAGCGCTGGAACGATCCTCAAACCGACAAACTGCTGGATCAGTATGCCTCTACTACCGATCAAGCCGTACAAAAACAGGCGATTATGGGACTTGAGAAGATCATGGTGGAGCAGATGCCAAGTGTGCCTTTAACCGCTGAGCCATACTGGTATGAGTACAGCACAGCCAATTATGTTGGTTGGCCCGATGCCACTCATCCCTACGCAGCCCCTGGTACAGCCGAGACACCAGAGGTTGAGTATGTTCTCTTGCACTTACAACCGGCCAGCTAAAATGTTTCTGCTACCCAATACGACCAATTTTTTAGCTCGAACCGTTGGGCCAACCTGACGGTTCGAGGACCTTAAGCCAAAGGAGCAATCTCTGGAAGGAGTTGCGTGCATGCGTCACTTGCTACGTCGTATCGGCTTCTATCTCGTTGCACTCTGGGCCTCAGTCACAATTAATTTTGTGATTCCACGGCTTGCCCCTGGCAATCCAGCCGCGCTTTTGATGAGCCGTATGAAAGGCAGGCTCTCGCCTGAAGCCGCCCATTCACTGGAGATTGCCTTTGGCTTAAACCACGACCCCCTCTGGTCACAATATCTTCAGTATCTCAACAATCTTTTACATGGGAATCTGGGAACCTCTATCACCTACTTCCCGACGCCCGTCTCCGAGGTGATTGGACAGGAACTACCCTGGACACTCTGGCTGGTCGGGGTAGCTTTGATCGTGAGTTTTGTCATAGGGACACTGCTGGGCATTATTGTGGTCTGGCGACGTGGCGCAATGGGCGATGTCATTCTGACGCCTTTATTTACGTTTCTTTCGGCAATCCCTTATTTCTGGTTGGCACTCCTGCTGCTTTATACGCTGGGCTTTATGCTCAACTGGTTTCCAATTCATGGGGGCTATGATACCGATCTGACCACGCCCGGTTGGAGTCTTGATTTTATTGCCAGTGCTTCTCAATATGCAATTTTACCGGCATTAACAATTGTGATCGGCTCTATTTCTGGTTGGATGCTTGGGATGCGCAATACGATGCTCACGACGCTTTCTGAAGATTATGTCCTGATGGCGGAAGCCAAAGGTCTCCCTCAGCAAAAAATCATGTTCACATACGCCGCTCGCAACGCCATTCTGCCAAACATCACGGCCTTTGCGCTTTCGCTTGGTTTTGTGGTAAGCGGCTCGCTTTTGACTGAGATCGTCTTCTCCTATCCCGGCATCGGTTTCGCGCTGTTGCAGGCTGTTGAAAACAATGACTATGCGCTTCTGCAAGGCATCTTCCTGATTATCAGTGTCGCCGTTCTGGTCGCGAATTTCCTGGCTGATCTGATGTACGTTGTGCTGGACCCACGGGTCCGCCTGGGAAGGAGCTAAACGATGAATATTCCAGCACTCACACCTTCACCTACAATACGCCGCTTTCGCGATACCTGGCGTTTTATTACGATGAATCGTAAGGTGACGATTGGCTTTGGGATTCTGCTTTTCTTTGTACTCATGGCCGTCCTGGGACAGCTTTTAATTCACCAGGACCCCAATGCCATTAATGGGGACCAGGTTTTGCTCCCGCCCTCACCACAGCACTGGCTGGGAACCACCCAGACCGGTCAGGACATCTTGATTCAAACGATCGTGGGGGCCCAGGTTTCTCTCTATCTGGGCTTTAGCATTGGCATCCTCTCAATGATTATCTCGATCATCGTTGGGCTGGTCTCTGGCTACTATGGTGGTTGGATCGACGAGGTTCTTTCTCTGATTACAAATGTCTTCCTGGTCCTGCCAACGCTGCCACTGGCAATTGTGCTGGCCGCCTTCCTGACCTATAAAGGTCCGCTGACCATCGGCTTTGTGCTTACAATTACAGGCTGGTCCTGGGGAGCCCGTATTCTGCGCGCCCAAACGCTCTCCCTGCGCAATCGCGAAAGTGTGGAGGCCGCTAAAGCAAGCGGCGAATCATCTCTGCGGATTATTTTCTTCGAGATTCTGCCAAATCAGACCGCACTCGTGGCGGCCCAACTGCTGGGGACCGTTATCTATGCGATTCTGGCTGAGACCGGTCTGGAATACCTGGGACTTGGAAATACCAATGGATCAAGTTGGGGAATTATGCTCTACTGGGCAGGCAACAACGATGCCTTGCTGCTCGGAGCCTGGTGGTGGTTCCTGCCGCCCGGCCTCTGTATCGCGATCTTAGGCGCTGGCCTGGCCTTAATTAATTTCGGGATCGATGAAATTGCCAATCCACGCCTGCGCAATGAGTCCCACGCTCGTCCGGCAAAAATCAAGAAGCAAAGGAAGGCAGCCGTATAATGACGATCACACGCCCAACTGGCATATCAATCAAGACAACTAATCGCTTGCTGGATATCCAGAATCTCAGCGTCGATTATCTGGCGGCGAACGGAGCCGTCCATGCCCTCAACGATGTCAGCATCAGTCTAAATCGTGGGCAGGTGCTGGGTCTGGCTGGCGAAAGTGGCAGCGGCAAATCTACCCTGGCCTATGCGATTACGCGTCTGCTCAAGCCTCCGGCCATTATTACCGCTGGCCAGGTGCTCTATTATCCAGATCCACACAGAGAGCACGATGCAACGCTCAAACGCAATCCCAAACGAAGCAAGCAACAGATGTCGGCAGAGAGGCTCGATATCCTGGAACTTTCGGCGCACGAGCTTCAGGCTTTTCGCTGGAGTGAGCTTTCAATCGTCTTCCAGAGCGCGATGAACGCTCTTAATCCGGTCATCTCGATCGGGGAGCAGATAATCGATGTGCTGCACGCCCATCGACCAGATCTACGCCCATCGAGCTTAAAGCAGCGAGCTGTTGAACTTTTACGACTGGTTGGGATCGCTCCCGATCGGATCAAAAGCTACCCTCACGAGTTGAGTGGCGGGATGCGCCAGCGTGCAATGATTGCAATCTCTCTGGCCCTCTCGCCTGAATTGATCATCATGGATGAGCCGACAACAGCCCTGGATGTGGTGGTCCAGCGTGAGATCCTGACTGAGATCATGCAGTTAAGCAAACGCCTGAATTTCTCGGTGATCTTTATTACGCACGATCTCTCGCTACTGTTGGAAATTGCTGATAAAATTGCGATTATGTATGCCGGAAGAGTCGTAGAATCCGCAAGCCGCCAGGAGATTCAACAACAACCACGTCATCCATATAGTTATGGTCTGCTCAACTCGTTTCCGACGCTACATGGCGAGCGACGTGCCATGACGGGCATTCCAGGTTCGCCACCGGATCTGCGAATCCTTCCCAGCGGCTGTGCCTTCCATGTACGCTGCCCAATGGCCTTCGACAGGTGCCTGGATACCTTGCCGCTACTCCAACCATCCTCTTCGGAGACGCCACACCAGCTTGTGGCCTGTCATCTTTATGACTCTCCGGACAACCACCCCACTAATGTTGTTTTAGCAATCAGGTACGCAGAAAACTACGAACGTATTCAGGGCAAACTTGAAGCCCCTGCCACCTCACTAATCGCCGCCAAAACAGACAGCAAGCAACCTCTTCTGGAAGCGGAGCATCTGCGCAAGTATTTCCCGATCCGTCAGTTCAGACTCTTCGCCCCACCAGCAGTTGTACACGCCGTCGAGGATAGCTCACTGGCGCTCTATCCTGGCCGCGCCCTGGCTCTAGTTGGTGAAAGTGGAAGCGGCAAAACAACGGTCGCTCGCATGCTGGCCCGTCTCTATGAACCAACAGATGGAGTAATCAAGTTCCACTCAATACCAACTGGAGGCAGCCCAGGCGTACCGATCAAGGCCTATCGCAAATCCGTTCAACTGGTCTTTCAAGATCCTTTTTCGTCGCTCAATGCTATCCATAATGTACGCTATCACCTGAGTCGCCCCCTGCGTATCTACAAGCATGCGAGCAGCAAGATGGAGGAGACAGAGCAGATCCTGGCCCTGCTTAACCGCGTGGCGCTGAGTCCAGCCGAACAGTTTATCGAAAAGTTCCCGCACCAACTGAGCGGAGGACAACGCCAACGGGTCGCCATCGCGCGCGCACTGGCCGCCAGACCCCAGGTGCTCCTGGCAGATGAGCCTGTCTCAATGCTGGATGTCTCAATTCGCCTGGATGTACTCAATCTGCTGCTAAAACTCAAGCGCGAGGAGCAACTGGCCCTGCTCTTCATTACGCACGACATTGCCAGCGCCCGCTACTTCGCCGAAGACACACTGGTAATGTACGCCGGCCAGTCCGTCGAGGGAGGACCCAGCGAGGAGGTTATCCAACGTCCCAAACATCCCTATACACAGTTACTGATTGCCGCCGCCCCCGATCCCGAGCGAGTTGAGCTAGAAGGCAAAAACCAGGCAACCATTCGGGCACGCGGAGAGATTCCTAGCCTGATTACGCCTCCCACGGGCTGTCGCTTCCATACGCGCTGTCCCGCCGCGATGCCCGTCTGCAAAGAACGCTTTCCCGGCCGCACCGATCTCGGTGGCGGTCATTGGACCAACTGCTTCCTCTACGGAGATTGAAAAGTAACAACGCTTATGGCATCAACTGTTCACGCTTCATATTGGTATAAAAGACATATTTGCTACCACAGTAAACAGAGCGAGCGTATTCCAGCGGCTGATCACGATCGGTATAGGTAACACGGCGAATAAACAGCGCTGGACTTCCAACTGAAAGCTTGAGCAATTGGGCCTCTTTCTCGCCCATCAAACCGGCTTCCAGCTCCTGCTCAGCTTCCATCAACGGTAGACCATACTTGGTTTCCAGCGTGCGATACAAGGAGTTACTTTCCAGATCATCTTCCAACAGCTTTTCACAGCCATCAAAATTGATATAGGAAAGCTCAATTGCCAGTGGCTCAGAGTCGGCCAGCCGCAAACGTTGCAGACGAAAAACCAGCTGACCAGGAGCAATATGCAAGCGCTCAGCGGTATCCTCATCAACAGGGACCATCTCGGCAGACAGCACCTGCGTACCTGGTCTTTGACCCCGCGCCTTGATGTCCTCGGTAAACCCGGTCAAACGAATCAACTGCTGCGTAATCTTATGTCGACTTACAAAGGTACCCTTCCCCTGCTCACGGTAAAACATCCCTTCGTTGACCAGCTCAGTAATTGCCTGACGCGCAGTCATGCGACTGATCTTATATTGCTCGCCCAGTTCACGTTCAGATGGAATCAGATCTCCAGGCTTCCACTCCCCATCGCGAATCTTGGCACGCATTATCTCTTTCAATTGAAAGTAGCGCGGTACCGGACTTTTCCTGAAAATAGCATTCATAATTGCCGATTATCCTTTCACGCTGTCGCATGCTTTTATTTGTAGCAACCAAACACATCGCCGGTGCTTCCAGCCTTGGATCGAAGTCTCTTCATATAATACATCATCATCCCCCCCTTGAATATATTATGGAAAATATGGTATAGATGGTATAATTGGTATGATGTATAGACCACTTTGGTAATATGATCTCACTTTTTCTGACGCACGTCAAGTCAGAAGTCGGATCTACCTGGGCAACGCTGTAACAGGGCCAACACGCACAAAGGGAGAATCTATCGCAGATGGTCAGGCACGTGCATAATTTAATTCAAAGGAGCTTACGATGCGGTTTACGTTACGCGGTGCTCGTTTAATTGATGCCACAATGGGGCTTCCAGCCAGCGATATTACAATCGAGGGGACACATATCCTGGCAATCGGATCGGGTGATCGGCAGGAAGATCAAGGGGAGATCTTCGATGCCTCAAATACAATTGTGACGCCTGGTTTTATCGATGTCCATACCCATGGCGGCGGCGGCTTTAACCTGCATACGACCGATGCAGTAGAGATCCACGAGTACTCTCGTTGGGTCACAGCCACTGGTGTCACTTCCTATCTCATCGGTGTGGTTGGTACGCCGGGAGCTCTTCCTGAGCGACAACTCCAGGCCGCCGTCGAGGCCATTGAGCAATCGCAATCCTGGTCTGAGGCCGAACCGGTTGGTATTCACCTCGAAGGCCCTTACATCAATCTGCAACGGCGCGGTGCTCATGTTCCCTCCTGGTTACGCCTGCCCGATCCGACCGAGACTGAACACGTGCTCGCGCTGACAAAAGGCTGCTTGCGCCTGATTACACTCGCCCCGGAACTGCCAGGAGCGGCTGAAATGATTCGTTGTCTTGTCGAAGCCGGGATCACTGTCAGCATGGGTCATACAGATGCGACCTTTGAGCAGGCTCAGGAGGCGATCCAGTTGGGGGTCACACATATGACGCATTGTTTTAATGCCATGCGCCCAATCCATCATCGCACGCCTGGTCCCCTGGCAGCGGTTGCTCAATCTTCACAGGTGCGCGGCGAACTTATCGCGGACGGTGTCCATGTCCATCCCTCGGTAATGCGCTTGCTCGTAAGCATGCTTGGACCTGAACGTGTGGTTGTTATCACCGATGCCCTGGCTGGCGCAGGATTGACCGACACAACCTTCGAGTTCGCCGGCCAGCCAGCCCAGGTTATCTGCGGCGCAGCGCGTCTGGCCGATGGAACGCTCACGGGCAGCGTTTTAACGATGAGACAAGCTCTGCATAACATGCTTGAAATGACTAATGTTTCGCTGCAAGAAGCTATCGGCATGCTAACACTCAATCCAGCCCAGGCTGCTCAGGTCGCAGATCGCAAGGGACGCCTGCATCCTGGTTACGATGCCGACCTCCTGATCTTCGATAACGCCCTGACGCTTCAGGCCACGATCTGCAAAGGACAGGTCGCCTTTGCAACGAAAGACTGGCAGTCCCTTCTACAACGTCTCTAGCTTCTTCAGATCAAGGATACACATCCGGCCTCTTTAAAAATGTGGGGGAAAGATTCCCCCACACCCTGCTATATCCTTCTTCACCTGCCCTACAAAACAGCCAAACAGCCAACAATACAGCTTTTCTTCGCAATAATTGGTCTAGTGGTATAGACGTCTTGACAAATTAAACACTAGATGGTAGAGTTGCTGTATAGATTTATCCCTATTTGCCTATACATCACCAGGGTACCTTTGCAAACGAAAAATCAGCCTTCGGAGAAAAGGAAGAGTAACGCGCGGTTTCATCTTCTTGTCCTTGTTATTCTGTTCTTCACGTATTTTTGAAGCGACAGATGATCGAAATATTTCCTGCCGCATCAAAGTAGGAGGTTTCAAGTGTCTCCCAACTTTCGTTCGCACCAGCTAAAGATGAAAACAGGTACGGTCATGTTCACCCTCCTGGTCGTCTTTGGGATCATTCTCACAGCTTGTGGTGGAACTTCCACTTCCACCTCTTCGGCCAGCAAAAAAATCCTCAAAGTAGCTGCCCAGTCATATGACTTCGCGCAAGCCGGCTTTAATCCCTACAATGGTCATCCAAATGCCGGTATGCTGGGACTCGTGTACGAACCCCTGTATTTTGTGAATGTGAACGATGGAAAGTTCACTCCGATGCTCGCAACCAGCTATCAGTGGAATAGCGACACCACCCAGGTCACGTTTAAAATTCGCCAAAATGTTAAATGGAACGATGGGCAGCCCTTTACCGCAGACGATGTCGCCTTTACCTTTAACATGATGAAGCAATATCCTGCCGCCGATGCCAATGGCGTCTGGACCTTCCTCAAAACGGTGACGGCCCCCGATGCCAGTACCGTCGTGATGACCTTTCTGAAATCCTATCCACCCGTGCTCGTAACCATCGCCGGACATGTCTATATTGTCCCCAAACACGTCTTTGCCACCGCCGGCGATCCAACCAAATATCTGACCGATAAACCTGTCGGAACCGGTCCTTTCACCCTGACACGCTACCAGACAGACCTGGCGGTCTATGACAAGAACCCCGGTTACTGGCAGGCTGATCAGGTCAAAGTGGACGAGCTGCGCTTCCCGGAGTATAAAGACAACTCGACGTTGCAGCTTGCTCTGCCAAAGGGCGATGTCGACTGGGCCGGATACTTCTCTCCAACGCTCAACCAGGATTTCGTTGCCAAAGACCCCGCTCATAACCACCTGTTTATGGATTCAATTAACCTGTATTCAATCTGTGTCAATCAAAAAGATCCGGTTGTAGGTGGTCAGGCCGGTCTACCCGTTCGCCTGGCTCTTAGCGCCGCTATCGATCGTACCGCCATCGCAGGACAGGCTACCGCCGGACTCGAACCGGCCGGAAGCGTGACTGGCCTGGTTCTACCCACAGCCCAGGATTGGTTGGCCCCGGCCTATACAAGCCTTTCCAACTCGGCCGATACCACCAAAGCTGAAAAATATCTGACCGATGCTGGCTACACCAAAGGTTCCGATGGCATCTATCAGAAGAATGGCAAGCGCCTCTCCCTGGCCCTCCGCAGCGTCGATTCCTATTCTGACTGGAATGCCGCCGCTCAATTGATTGAATCCCAGGCCAAAGCGATCGGGATCGAGATTAAAAGCGCCAATGTCGGCGAAGATAACTACTATACCCTGCGTACAAACGGGAAATATGACTATCAGATGATGATGTGTGGCATGGTGGGTGGCCCGACCCCCTACTATCTGTACAACCAGTATCTGAACAGTTCCCAGATCGGCGAGGGTAAAACAAACTTCGTGGCCTGGAGCAACGCCGCAACCGATCAATACCTGAACCAGTATGCTTCGACCACCGATCTCAATACGCAGAAGCAAGCCATCATGGGTGTTGAAAAGATCATGGTCGAAAACCAGCCCTATATTCCTCTATGGACTGGTGCCGACTACGATGAGTATTCCACACGCAACTTTACAGGTTGGCCCACGCAAGCCAACGCCTATTCCAGTGGTAGCCCTAATACGGCTCCTGACCTTGAACAGGTGATCCTGCACCTTCAACCAGTCTCGTAAGCTCCGAGAAACCACTGGTATCGTAACAGGCAAGCAAAGTGAGTTGGGTCGCCTCACGGCGATTCAGCTCACTTCCATCAAGATGATCTTAAAAGCGGCATATGGGGAAGCATAAAGAAAAAATAACAAAAAGGCGTTACAATAAGCATAGTAGATACGCTAGAGAAGCAGGAGAATCATTATTGGACATTTCCCCTGCAAAGAAGGAGCAAACAGGTGCGTCATATCATTCGCCGCTTTTTGTTCTATGTATGTGCGGTCTGGGTCGCGGTCACGCTCGACTTTTTTATCCCTCGTCTGGCACCCGGCGATCC